>JADFYS010000046.1 GCA_015232955.1 Gammaproteobacteria bacterium | reverse complement strand
CAACTGCTCCATTACCAGTGGCCTGAAACTGGAGTCTACCGCCAGTATCCGTCTGAGAATCGAGGATGAGGAGTACCTCTCGGCGGGGGTGGGCAATGGTGGTTTTGACGCATTTATGAACGCCATCAAAAAGCTAAAATCGCTGCAGAGACTGGAGATCCCCCGCCTTCTCGATTATGAGGTGAGAATCCCCAAAGGGGGACATGCCGATGCCCTGACCGAATGCACCATCACCTGGGGAGATGAGAAGAGAAGTTTCAAAACCCGTGGCGTCCACTCCAATCAGGTATTTGCCGCGATGGCCGCTGCTATTCGTATGTTTAATATCCTCTATTTCAATGACAAGCAGACAGAGAGAGCCCCTGAATAAGCGTTCTGTTCTCACCCCCCATCGCGGATGCGCAGCAATGCTATTAAGTTAGTGACAGCGAAGGGATGACCGCTACCTTGGGTATACGGCCTCCCGCCAATCGGATAGCGATAGCAGATCACGCCCTCTCCTGAATAGCCACACTTCTCGACTCCCTGCAATTCACTGTTGCCAAGTGTCTTGGGTATAAAAAGGGTTTCATTCCTTAGCAGCATATAATAATATGCTGTTTTACTTGTTTTGCCTCGGCAACAGAATAGAGGAAGTCAATGATGCAGGATCCCGCCTCCCGCTCGGATCGCGATATCGGTCGCAGCGAAGTCAAAAACACCACCTGCTATATGTGCGCCTGCCGCTGCGGCATTCGGGTGACGCTGCGTGATGGTGAGATTCGTCACATCGAAGGGAATCCCGATCACCCCCTGAATCGGGGGGTGATCTGTGCCAAGGGGGCTTCGGGGATTATGAAGCAGTACTCCCCTGCTCGCCTCACCAAACCACTGTTGCGTAAAGAGGGGGGGGAGCGCGGTAAGTCGGAGTTTGAGGAGATTAGCTGGGAGCAGGCGTTCGCTTTAATGGAAGAGCGACTGTCGCGGATCCGTAACGATGATCCGAAGAAATTTGCCCTCTTCACCGGACGCGATCAGATGCAGGCGCTCACCGGGATGTTTGCCAAGCAGTTCGGAACCCCCAACTATGCCGCCCATGGCGGCTTCTGTTCGGTCAATATGGCGGCGGGTCTCATCTACACCTTTGGTGGCTCTTTCTGGGAGTTTGGTGGTCCCGATCTCGATCGGGCGAAGCTGTTTGTGATGATCGGCACCGCCGAGGATCACCACTCCAACCCCCTAAAGCGGGCGCTTGCCCAATTCAAACGCCAAGGGGGACGGTTTATCTCGATCAATCCGGTGCGAACCGGTTACTCCGCCATTGCCGATGAGTGGGTACCGATTAAGCCGGGGACCGATGGTGCGCTGCTGCTGGCGATCATTAATGAGATCATTAAGCAGGGGCTGTTTGATCGCGACTTTATCGTCAACTATACCAACGGTGCAGAGCTGGTAATTAATGAACCCAGTCGTGCCGATCATGGCCTCTTCTATCGGGTCGAGATGCACTATGAAGAGGGGTGCTTCGATCCCCAGAACAAACTGTGGTGGGATCGGGAGCTGGATGTGCCGATGGGGACCCAAACCCCCGGCTGTGATCCCCGTCTGCTGGGCGAGTATGTGATGGATGACGGCACCCATGTGAAACCGGCGTTTCAGCTACTGACCGAGGCGGTTGAGGAGTACACCCCGGAGTGGGCCGAGGGGATTAGCGGCATTCCCGCCGCCACCATCCGTCGTCTCGCCCACGAAATGGGGGTGGTCGCCCGGGATCAGAAGATTGAACTCCCCATCCCCTGGACCGATGTCTGGGGCAACGAACACAATAAGGTGGTGGGGAACCCGGTGGCGTTTCATGCGATGCGCGGTCTCGCCGCCCACTCCAACGGCTTTCACACCATCCGTAGTCTCGGCATTTTGATGACCATCCTCGGGACGATTGATCGTCCCGGTGGTTTTCGCCACAAGGCGCCATTCCCGCGTCCGGTTCCCCCCTGCCCCAAACCACCGAAGGGGCCAGAGTCGGTACAGCCGGGTGAGGTGCTCGATGGAATGCCCCTCGGCTGGCCCGCCGATCCCAAGGATCTCTTTGTCGATGCCGAGGGTGAAGCGGTACGGATCGACAAGGCGTTTTCGTGGGAGTATCCGCTCTCGGTTCACGGCCTGATGCATAACGCCATCACCAACGCCTGGCGCGGTGACCCCTACCCCATCGACACCCTGTTGCTCTTTATGGCGAATATGGGGTGGAATTCGTCGATGAACACCGAGAAGGTGCGCCAGATGTTGGTTGATAAAAACGAGGAGGGTGAGTACAAGATCCCGTTTATTATCGTCGCCGACACCTTTCAGTCGGAGACCATCGCCTTTGCCGACCTCGTGCTGCCCGATACCTCTTATCTAGAGCGTCATGATGCGATGTCGATGCTTGACCGTCCTATCTCGGAATACGATGGCCCGGTCGATGCGGTGCGCATCCCTGTGGTTCCGCCAACCGGGGAGTGTAAGCCGTTTCAGGAGGTGTTAATTGAGCTTGGCAGCCGGCTCAAGCTGCCCGCCTTTACCAAGGAGGATGGTAGCCGTAAGTTCAAGAACTACCCCGATTTTATCGTCAATTACGAGACATCACCCGGCTCCGGTATCGGTTTTCTCGCCGGTTGGCGCGGCAAAGGGGGCGAGAAGTTCCTCAAGGGGGAACCCAACCCGCGGCAGTGGGAGATGTACTCCAAAAATAACTGCGTCTTTCACTACGAGCTTCCTAAATCATATCAGTATATGCGTAACTGGAACCGGGGCTATCTGGAGTGGGCGCGTAGCCACGGTATGACCCGCTATGCCGAGCCGATCAATTGCCATCTCTATTCAGAGGTGCTGCAGAAGTTTCGTCTCGCCGCCCAGGGGAAACGCGAAGGGAAGCAGCCTCCGGATCGGCTGCGCAAGCGGATTGAGAACTTTTTTACCCCCCTCCCCTTCTACTATGAGACCCTGGAGTCGCAGTTGGTGGATACCCATCAGTTTCCGCTTACCGCCATCACCCAGAGGCCGATGGCGATGTACCACTCTTGGGATAGCCAGAATGCGTGGTTACGCCAGATTCACACCCACAACTACCTCTTTGTCAACCCGCTGCTCGGCAAGAGTCAGGGGTTTAGTGATGGCGACTGGATCTGGGTCGAATCTCCCATTAACAAGGTTCGCTGTATGTGCCGTTTCTCCGAATCGGTGGAACCGGGGACGGTCTGGACCTGGAACGCCGTCGGTAAGGCTTCCGGCGCCTGGGGACTGGCGGCAGACGCCAACGAATCGCGCAAAGGGTTCCTTCTCAACCACCTGATTAACGAGGAGCTCCCCCCCTGCGAAGCGGGTAACCATATGTCGAACTCTGATCCCGTCACCGGTCAGGCGGCGTGGTTCGATACCCGGGTTAAGGTCTATAAGGCCTCCGCCGGTGAGCCGGAGTGTAGCTCTCCCCAGTTTCCGACCCAGCCTCGGGTACCGGGACAGGAGAAGAAACGGGGGCGCTGGCAGGGCTATGTCGCCGGAATTTTTCAGAAAAAGGGGAGAAGGTGAGATGACGCAACTGGCGCTGGTCATTGACCTCAATGTCTGTGTTGGCTGTCACGCCTGTGTGACCTCCTGTAAAGAGTGGAACACCTCTGGCTGGGCCGGGCCGATGAGCGATCACAACCCCTATGACGCCGATCCTAGTGGTACCTTCTTCAACCGGGTGCAGACCTATGAGTTTGGAAGCTACCCCAACACCGAGACCGTCCACTTCCCCAAGAGCTGCCTCCACTGTGAAGAGCCACCGTGTGTTCCGGTCTGCCCCACTGGGGCCTCCTATAAACGGGAGGATAATGGTGTGGTGCTGGTCGATTATGATAAGTGTATCGGCTGTAAATACTGCTCCTGGGCCTGCCCTTATGGTGCGCGTGAGTTCGACGAGAAGCAGCGGGTGATGAAAAAGTGTACCCTCTGCATCGACCGGATTAGTGATACCCAACTGCCGGAGAGTGAACGCAAACCGGCGTGTGTTCTCGCCTGCCCCACCAGCGCCCGTCTCTTTGGCGATGTCCACGATCCCGACTCCGAAGTCTCGGTTGCGATTCGCGAACAGGGGGGCTACCCGCTAATGCCGGAATGGGGGACCAATCCCGGTAACCACTATCTCCCTCGGCGGAAGATTCGTCTCCACATCCATGAAGATGAGCTGGTGCGGGTCAACAACCCGCTGCAGAAGGAGGAGATTGTCCCCATCGACAGTGGCGATACCATTGATGATGTCGCCTGGTAACCATAGCGCGTGAGGAGAACCCGATGCATCCCGCCTTTTCTGTAATCTTTCTCACCACCTTAATCGGTGTCGGCCAGGGGCTGTTTCTGGCGCTCTTCACCGCTCAGCTCTACCGACTGACCGGGCTGCTGGAGCACGACCCCGGCACCCTCTTCTATCAGTACGGTAGCCTCCTCGCGCTCTGCTTTCTCGCCTTGGGACTCTTCTCGTCGGTATTTCATCTCGGCCGACCAGAGCGGGCGTGGCGTACTGCCAGCCGCTGGCGCAGCTCATGGCTATCGCGAGAGGTGATCGCCCTGCCGCTGACGATGGTGACCATTGCTCTCTACGCCCTGCTGCACTATCTGGGGCTTACCCAGCCGCTCATTACCATCGGCGAGGATTTCAGTCTCGACCCCACCCTCATCGCCGGGACAGTGGCGACAGTGATGGTCTTCTCTCTCTTCATCTGTACCTCGATGATCTATGCCGCGGTCCGTTTTATTCAGCAGTGGCACACCCCGCTGACGGTGCTTAACTTCACCCTCTTCGGTATCGCCTCTGGCTTTATGGTGGCGGCCCTGCTCGCTGCCTGGATGGAAAACGGGCTGGTCAGCTTTTTTGGAGGGTGGGCGGTGGTGGCCACCACCCTTGCCCTGTTCGGGCGAAGTGCAGCGCTCTACCGCAACCATAAACTACGGGGAAAGTCGTCGCTGCAGAGCGCCATTGGCGTCCGTCACACCATTGTCACCCAAAAGGCGATGGGGTTCGTCGGGGATTCATTTAACACCCGCGAGTTTTTTCACCACCGCTCACCGCGGACGGTCACTGCCGTTCGTAACGGATTTCTCCTCCTCCTCTTCCCTCTACCACTTCTTCTCCTCACTCCGTCCCTTGTCGGTGGCGGGAGTCTTGAGTTACTTCTGGCCGCCTTTGGCAGTCAGTATCTCGGTCTACTTGCCGAACGGTGGTACTTTTTTGCCGAGGCAAAGCACCCGCAAAACCTCTACTACCAGACACGGTCGTAACTGTTATTTGTGGGTATAGAGTGCCAGTAGCGGCGCTGCTGCAGGCGGTGTCGCTGCAGTGGCACTGGAGGCGTCGCACCGAGGGTCAAGGTGATCGCCCCTTCATCGCCAGTCACAACCGTGGAGGCGCCTGCCTGACGATAACGCGCCTCCACCTCAGGATGGGGAAAGCGGAAACGATTTCTTCTTCCGGCAGGAATAATCGCCCAGCGGGGTGAGACCTGTTCGATAAAGGCGGGGGTCGAGGAGGTTCGGCTACCGTGGTGCGGAACAACCAGATAGGTGGAGTGGAGTGCCGCCCCTTCGGCGGCAACCAGTGATCGTTCCGCTGCGGCCTCGATATCTCCGGTCAAAAGAAGGCTCTCCTCTCCGGCAGTGATCTGGAGCACACAGGAGAGATCGTTCTCTGAGGTTGTTGCCGCCTGTTGTCGTGGCGGGTGGATTAGACGAAACGCCACCCCGTCCCACTGCCACGACTCACCACGATAACAGGGGCGGGAAGCGGCCCACTCCACCGCTTCAGGCACCGAGGTGAGGATCTGCGCCACCGTCATCTCTTCACTCACCGCCCTCGCTCCACCGATATGATCGATATCACCATGGCTGATGATCAGACGATCAACCTGCGTCCGCCCCCTCGCCCGGAGCATCGGGACAATGACAGCGCTACCGGTATTAAAGCCTGAAGGGAAACGGGGGCCGGTATCAAAGATCAAAAGGTGGTTACGGGTCTCCACCAGCGTCGCCAACCCCTGTCCGACATCCACTACCGTCACTCGCGCCTCGCCGGGATCAGGGCGGGGTGGTAGGGTAAATAGCAACGGAACAAAGGCGATCACTCCAAGTGCGCGCCCGGGCCACCCTCGAGGCGCCGTCAGCCAGATGGCCCCCAACAGCGCAAGCAGTGTCGCCCCCAGACCGGGGGAGTGGAGCAGGTAGGGCGGGGCGAGTGGCTGTAGCTGCTGTAGAAACTGGAGCAGCCACCCCATTAACAGCGCAGAGAAGTGGAGAAAGGGATCGGCCAGTAGCGGGTGCAGCGCCAACAGCACCACCCCAAGCAGAAGCAGCGGCACAATCACCATACCGACAAAGGGGACCGCAATCAGGTTGGCGAGGGGGGCGAGAAGCGACACCTGACCGAAGTGGTGTGCGAGAAGGGGCAGCAGAGTGAGAAAGAGGATCATCTGGAGCAGCAGAAGTTGCCACAGCCGAGCAACCATCCCCTTGGGGGAGCCACTGCGCCTCACAAAATAGAAGATGGCCGCCACAGCAGCAAAAGAGAGCCAGAATCCGGGAGAGAGCGGTGCCATAGGCTGCCACAAGATGACCAGAATCATAGCAACAGAGAGCAGTTGCCCCGGGGAGACCGCTCGCCGTAACAGTACTGCCCCCAACCCCACCGCAACCATAATCAGTGCCCGCTGTGTGGGGATCGAAAACCCGGCGAGCGCGGCGTAGAGCAGCGCCCCCAAAAGCGCTGCGATCGCCGCAAAGCGCGGAGCCGCCACAAGAGTGGTTCCTCCCGGAAACCAGCACCAAGCCCCACGGGCAAGAAAGAAGATCACCCCCGCCACCAGACCGACATGGAGACCCGAGATGGCCATCAGATGGTTGGTTCCGGTCTCGAGAAAGAGCTGCCACTGCGCATCACTAATCCCCGAACGCTCCCCCACCACCAGCGCCGTCATCACCCCCGCATAGGGGGAGTCGTTCAGGCGCTGTTGCAGTTGAAGATAGAGGTGATAACGGAGACGGTCGATCGGCCCTGCCCCCTCACCACCGAGAGGGCGATTATCCTCTCCTCGGCGGACATAACCGGTGGCAGCGATGCCGTTGTGAAAGAGCCACTGCTCATAATCGAAGGTTCCGGGGTTGCTCATTCCCCACGGCCTTTTGAGCCGAACGGTCAGTTGCCACCGCTCTCCCGGGCGGAGGGTGGAGGGCGGGTCGTGGTACCAGCTGAGGCGGATCAGTTCCGGGAGCTTGACCAGCTCCCCGAGCCGTCTCCCCTCCTCCACCCGAAATAGATGGCGACGCCCCCCTTCACCCAGAGAGGGTAGAGAGGCGATGGTACCGGTTAACTCTAGATTGACCCCCTCCAGTTCGGGGGGGAGCTGCTGAAGAAGAGCTGAGGCGTTTGCCAGTAGCCAGAGACCACTGGCAGTGGCGATTAACAGCGGTCGGGAGAGGCGTGGCGACCGCCGATAGAGGAGTAGCGGAGGCAAAAGCAGCAACAGCCACCACCAGCTCCAGGGAGGGAATTGGGGCAGTAGCTGTA
This sequence comes from Gammaproteobacteria bacterium, assembly GCA_015232955.1. Taxonomy (GTDB): domain Bacteria; phylum Pseudomonadota; class Gammaproteobacteria; order Thiohalomonadales; family Thiohalomonadaceae; genus JADFYS01. The sequence goes on along the minus strand of JADFYS010000046.1, from coordinate 3,088 downwards.
ACAGCAGATTCCCCCCCAGCAGGGCGAGAGCATCGCTGGCAGTCATCGGACACCCCTTTGAACTTGCCTCATAAACTCTGAAAAAGATACAATGGGAATAGTGATATCAATATATTATCTAAATCTATTAATAGATAACATTAATTACGGAAAACTGCTTCACCCAGATGATGAACCGCTTCCACCCCGTTGTCAAAAAGTGGATAATAGTGCAATGCCACCTAAGTTTCTCTCCAAACTGATGCCCGACCACAAGACGCTGCGTGAACACCGTCATCTGCAGGTTCTGGGTAGCTTGATTCAAGATCCCCGTCTCTGGTATCTCAATCGGAGATCCGCATCTGGCGCCTTTGCAGTGGGGCTTTTTATGGCGTGGGTACCCCTGCCGAGCCAGATGATTATGGCTGCTGCGCTTGCGGTGCTGTTTCGGGTCAACCTCCCGCTATCTGTGGCGCTGGTCTGGATCACCAATCCGGTGACGATGCCCCCTATGTTCTATTTTGCCTATCGTTTTGGGCTGGCGCTTCTTGGACGACCACCACAGGCGTTCAGCTTTGAGTTGAGCTGGGAGTGGCTGGTGGAGGGGATGCAGTTCATCTGGCAACCCTTCCTTCTGGGATGTCTCGTTCTCGGGGTGATCTCATCACTACTCGGCTACTGCACCGTGCGCCTGCTCTGGCGTCTCCATCTGGTTAGCCGTTGGCGTACCCGGGTACAGGTGAATCTCCTCAGGCGGGCTGCAAAACGCCGTCCACCAGCGTCACCACCCGATCCATCTCCTCTGCCAGCTGCAGATCATGAGTCACCACCAACAAGCTCGTCCGCCGCTCCTGATTGAGCTCGGCCATTAGTTTCGTCACCTGCGCCGCAACCTTGCGGTCGAGGTTCCCCGTCGGTTCATCGGCAAGAATGGCCGCAGGACGGGTCACTAGAGCACGGGCGATGGCAGCGCGCTGCCTCTCTCCCCCCGAGAGCTCTCCCGGCTTGTGACGCAGGCGGTGATCCAGCCCCACCTGCCCCAGGATCTCTGCTGCCGCCCGGTTTGCGTTGGCGACACTCTCCCCCCGAATCAGCAGTGGCATCGCCACATTCTCTACCGCACTAAATTCAGGCAGAAGATGATGAAACTGATAGACAAAGCCGAGGGTGCGGTTGCGCAGGCGACCCCGTTCCCGTTCGCCAAGGGTCGCGAGGTTTTCACCCGCCACGGTGACACTGCCCGAAGTGGGGAGATCCAGCCCCCCCAGTAGATGGAGAAGGGTACTTTTGCCACTACCGGAGCTGCCGACGATCGCCACCTGCTCCCCCTGCTTCAGTTCGAAATCGATCCCACGCAGGACATCGGCATAGAGATCTCCCTCACTAAAGCGTTTGGTGACCCCCTGACAGGCGATGACCACACCGTCACTACTCATAACGCAGAGACTCCGCCGGTTGCACCCGTGATGCACGCCACGCAGGATAGAGGGTCGCCACAACCGAGAGCAGAAAAGAGACGATACCGATTCGTCCGACATCCCCCCAGTGCAGTTCGGAGGGTAGATCGCTAATGTAGTAGACATCTGCCGGCAGAAACTGCACTCCGAAGAAGCTCTCAATGGCCGGGACAATGGTCTCAACATTAAGAGCCAGCGCCACCCCGCCTGCGATGCCGAGACCGGTTCCGATAAGGCCGATCACCGTCCCCTGGACCATAAAGATCATCATCACGCTCGTCGGTGAACTGCCAAGGGTGCGCAGAATTGCAATATCACTCTGCTTGTCGGTGACCACCATCACCAGGGTCGAAACGATGTTAAATGCGGCGACGGCGACAATAAGGAGAAGGATGACAAACATCACCGTCTTCTCGGTCTGAATGGCACGAAAGAAGTTGCGATGGGACTGAGTCCAGTCACGAACCCAGAAGTGACGCGAGAGGGAGGCGGCCAGTTCGCGGGCGATAAACGGGGCGCGATAGAGATCATCCAGTTCAAGACGGAGTCCAGAGACCTGATCCTGCATCCGAAAGAGACGCTGTGCATCCTCGATATGGATAAAGGCCATGGCACTATCATATTCGTACATCCCCACCGAGAAGATACCACTCACCTGAAACCGCTTGAGGCGGGGCATCACACCGGCAAGAGAGACATTGATCGTGGGGGAGACCACGGTGACGCGATCGCCGACCCCCACCCCCAGCGCCCGGGCGAGATCCCCACCCAAGACAATGTGATAGCCCCCCGCAACCAGATCTTCAAACCGCCCCTCAACCATACTTGTTGCGACGCTGGAGAGCTGCGCCTCCTCTGCCGGGATGATCCCGCGCAAAATAGAGCCGTTGACCTCCTCGCCGTTCATCAGCATCCCCTCTTTCTGGATGAAGGGGGCGGTGGCCACCACCCGCGGATGCTCCTCTGCCCGCTGCTGCAGCTCGTCCCAGTTCTCAATCACCCCACCATAGGAGGTGATGGTAGCGTGGGAGGTCATCCCCAAAATGCGGTGGCGTAGCTCGTTCTCGAAGCCGTTCATCACCGAGAGGACGGTAATAAGCGCCGTCACGCCAAGGGCGATCCCGATCATCGATGAGAGCGAGATAAAGGAGATAAAGTGGTTGCGGCGTTTAGCTCGGGTATAGCTGAGACCGATAAAGAGTTCATAGGGGCGAAACATGGGGCGAATTAGACCACAACTTCGATTCTGGTGCGAGGAAAAGCAGGCGTTTTCGCTGGAGTGGGCTGATAGTGCCACTTCAACAGGTGAGCCAATTAAGTATTCAACCTACGCGCTTATTAACTGCCTTGAGGAGGAGCTCTCGTAGGGTGGATAAGCGAAGCGCATCCACCAAATTCCGGGCCGGTGGATGCGGTTCGCTTATCCACTCTACATTGAATATTTCAAAACGCTGAGAAGTCGCACCTATCGACTTGCTGTAATCTGCGTTTTCAGCTAACTTGAATATATCCACATACGACCGTCATTCCCGCGCAAGCGGGAATCCAGAGCCACTGTAACTGGACTTCCGCCTTCATCCTAACTTGCATGAATGGTGCGGCGTCACCCTCGATTATGAAATGTATTTCACGCTAATGTTCATGCCAGATAC
>JADFYS010000469.1 GCA_015232955.1 Gammaproteobacteria bacterium | reverse complement strand
GCAGTGGGGCTACCCCCGACAGCAGAGAGCCTCGCAACGCTGAGCGTAAAGTCACTCAAAGAGGCGCATGATGGTGAATTCTCCGAAATAGAAGGGCCATCGCTCCGCTCTGCCCTCGCCTGCCTTCAGGGGGAGAAGGGGTTGACGAATGAGACGCTGCCAGAGATCGAACCTTATCGTGATGGTGAGATGAAGAACAGTATTCGTGTCGCCTGCGCCTCAAATAGTGGTGCGCTGCTGGATGGCCACTTCGGCTCGTGTAAGCGGTTTTTGATCTATCAGGTTGCAGCTGACAGCTGTCGCTTGGTCGCGATTCGTGAGACCGACACGCCAACCGCAACAGACCAATTCAGGGCGGCAGAGGATAAAAATAGTCACCGCGCCTCACTTATCGCCGACTGTCAGATCCTGTTTGTAGTCTCTATCGGAGGTCCGGCTGCCGCCAAAGTGGTGCGGGCCGGGGTCCACCCGATTAAAAAAACTGAATCGGTACCGGCCATTGAAGAGATCAACCGTCTGCAGCAGACAATAGCCAATGACCCACCTCCGTGGCTGGCGAAAGTGATGGGGCAGACACCACAACAGCGGATTCGTTTTGCCACCGGAAAAGAGGATGAAAGTGAAGAGGATGAGTCTTGATCTCCCCAGAACTGATTCCTGAGCTGGTAGCGATGATCCACGCGCAGCCACTTTCAGAGACAACCGTAATGCGCCTGCGCCAACACTATAGTGACTGCCACTTCACCTACTGCATGGATGATGATGTCATAGGGCCTTCTCCGGTACATGAAGATGAGGTGTTTAATCTCTATCTTATCGATGGTCGCAACCACTGCCTCACGATCACCGCTGACTATGAGATTGCGACAGGAGTTGTGGTTGCTGAAAAAGAGGCATAACGGTTAGGATAATGATGGGGGCGTTGGATTAGATGAACAGAGTTACAGCTACAGCAGAAGAGCTAACTCAGAGATTAGGGGCGTTATCTCCAACAAACGGCAGTGGTGCTGTAACGAAAACATTGTGTGAGATGATGCCCGGTTTTGACTGGGAGTGGGTTCTAACCCGGGGGCACTGGCACCGTATTGGCGGGGTGGTGGATGCGGATCATCAGCGTATTACAACCCAGATTGGCCAATGGGCTGAAGAGATCTCTGGCGGAGATATTGATGAACTGGTCGCCACCTATTTTGACTCCAACTATATTGTGACCCAACACTCGGGAACAACTCATTTTTTTACCGCACCCATCGGTGATAAGAGTGATGAGTTCATTCAGGTTGAACTGGAAGAGCTGCAAGAGGTAGTCCACCGGCCGCTAATTGAGACTGAACTCCTCCCAGACACCCTGGAGGAGTTTATCGATCCACTAGACTATACCCGGCTGCAACCCGACGCAGTGGACGAACCGTGTTACCATTTTCGACGCATTACCATCATCCCTGATCTTCTTCATCAGGCGGCGCAGAATGGTCGTGCGGGGATCAGCCTTCACCGCTTCTTCAACGACTGGGAGAGTAGTAGCGCCCATGAAGGAGACCACTTCTGTCGTCACTGGGTGCTGGCGCTGCGTGAATATATGAACAGTGATAAAGAGGTGAGATGGAGTGCTCGACCGATCCCGACCTTTGTCGGTGAGATGCCGGATCTTCCTTCAGGGACAACACTCCGCGGAGTGGATCTTGCTAATGCGATCCATGGCTATGACCGTAAAATGGGCTTTCATTTTGCCTGGTTTTTTATGATGTTAAGCAGCAAGTCAGAGAATTTTGCTCTAGCTGAAGCGGTACTCAGTGATCAGATGGGATCGTATGACTACCTGCCGGCAAGAGATCTCCAGGTACTTCGTCACTGGGAAAAGGAGCAGTATGCGGTGTAAATGAGGTGGGTGATACCCCTATCTGCTCCGAGGTATAATCGAAGGATGGACTACACCCCGGTCTGGCTGACCCTGAAACTGGCCACAGTTACCACCTTAATCTTACTTCTTGTCGGCTCCCCCATCGCCTGGTGGCTGGTGCGGAGTCGCTGTTGGTGTCGTCATGTGGTGAGCGCGGTCGTGACCCTCCCTCTGGTTCTGCCGCCAACAGTGCTCGGTTTCTATCTCCTTCTTGCTCTCGGGGTAAACGGGCCCCTGGGTCA
>JADFYS010000468.1 GCA_015232955.1 Gammaproteobacteria bacterium | reverse complement strand
AAGAGGCCTCACTTCGAGCGACAGCAGCTCCTCTCCCCGGCGGAGGCTAAAGAGGAGAGGGTGACCGGGGGCAGCTTGCACCCGAGTGACGAGATCTTCCCACGCATAAATCGTCTCCCCATCAATCGCCAACACCTGATCACCGCTCTGCAGGCCGGCGCGGGCGGCAGAGGAGTCGATAGCCACCGCCTCGATTACAGCCGGGATATTGATCCGGTACGGTTGCAGCCCCACACGCTGCGCCACCTCCTCGGGTTTCATCTCACCACCGTTAAAATCGGCCACCAGTAGCGCTTGTAGCGACGCATCTCCACGCTGCAAGGTCAGCTCTGCCTCCTCTCCGAGCATCATGAGCGGCAGCACCGCCTCCACCACCGCCTGCCAGGTCGGGGTCTGACTGCCATTCACGGTGAGAATCTCATCGCCCTCGACCACGCCCGCAGCGGCGGCAACCGTGCCAGAGACCACCTCCCCCAGAATGGGTCTACTCCCGGGTACGCCGTTCATAAACATCAGCCAGTAGAGAAAGATGGCAAAGAGGAGGTTAAAGATGGGGCCGGCAGCAACAATCGCGGTGCGCTGTGCCAACGGTTTACGGTTAAACGAGGCGTTTAGATCTTCGGTGGCCACCTCCCCTTCGCGTTCATCCACCATCTTGACATAACCACCAAGAGGGATGGCAGATAGGAGGTACTCCGTCCCCCCCCTTCTCAGGCTGATAACGGAAGATCGGGGTGCCAAAACCGATGGAGAAACGGAGCACCTTCACTCCACACCGCCGTGCCACCCAGAAGTGACAAAACTCATGGATCGCCACCAGCAGGCTGAGGACAACAATAAAGAGGATGACAGTGGTGAAACCCTCCATCAGCTATATTCCCCCATCTCCATTCTGCTCCCGCTCATCGCTGCAACCACCGCTCTGCCTGCCGTCGCGCCTCACCATCCACCTCCAGAAGCTGCTCCAGTGACTCAACCGCCACCGCCGGAACCGTATCAAGGACCGCTGCGATCACTTTGGGGATGGTGGTAAAGGGGATCGCCCCCAGCAGAAACTGCTCCACCGCCACCTCATTCGCTGCATTGAGCAGGGCCGGAGCGGTCCCCCCTGCACGCATCGCGGCAAAAGAGAGTGCCAACGCCGGAAAACGGATCTCATCGGCAGGTTCAAAATCGAGACGCGCAACCGCAAAGAGATCCAGAGAGGGAACGCCTGAAGCGATCCGCTCCGGCCAGGCGAGGGCGTGGGCGATAGGGGTGCGCATATCGGGATTTCCCATCTGAGAGAGCACCGACCCGTCCACATACTCTACCAGAGAGTGGATAATGCTCTGAGGATGGACCACCACTTCAATCTGATCCGGTGAGAGATTAAAGAGCCAGCACGCCTCAATCACCTCCAGCCCTTTATTCATCATCGAGGCGGAGTCGACCGAGATCTTCCGCCCCATGCTCCAGTTGGGGTGAGCAACCGCCTCTTCCGGGGTCACTTTGGCCAACGCCTCTGCCGAAAACTCCCGAAAAGGTCCCCCCGATGCGGTGAGGAGGATCTTACGCACCCCCTGCGCCTCCGGTTGCAGCGCCCCGCACCCCTGTCGCTGCCAAGGGAGCGACTGAAATATGGCATTATGTTCACTATCGATGGGGAGCAGAGTCGCCCCCGACCTCCGCACCGCATCCAGCAGCAGGGCGCCGGAGATCACCAACGCCTCTTTATTGGCGAGGAGCAGCCGTTTCCCCGCCAAGGCGGCGGCAAGTGCCGACTTCAACCCCGCAGCACCGACAATCGCCGCCATCACCACAGAGACTTCACCATGGGCTGCAACCTCTTCCAGCGCCGCATCACCTTGCAGAACCTCAATCGCCAACCCCTCATCCGCCAGCGCCCCACGCAACTGCGCGGCTGCTCCGGCATCGACCATCACCGCGACAGTGGGGCGAAAACGGCGACACTGCTCCAGCAGCCGTTCCCACTGCGAGTGGGCAGTCAGGGCGAAGACCCGATATCGCTGCGGATGGCGCGCCACCACATCAAGGGTACTGACACCGATCGAGCCGGTGGATCCGAGGATCGTAAGCTGTTCCATTACATTACATTACATTAATGTCAACGAGAGGACAAAGAGAGGGGCCGCGGCGGTGA
>JADFYS010000467.1 GCA_015232955.1 Gammaproteobacteria bacterium | reverse complement strand
GAGGAGCATGAATAGCGGCAAAATACCCCACAAAAATGGGGGTTGCCTCATATCTGATTTGTAGAACGGTGTCATAGTTTTTGATCTTTTTTCTTAATGGGGAGATAACCTGAAAGTGAAATAATAGCACACTCCTCAAGTTGAAACGATATTACAATAGTGCGCCAGAACCGAATTCACGATATCTAATGCAGACCACAAAACCATTCACCCCCATTAGCCACTTTTATCAAAACCACTTCGGAAATAAGGTTTATAAAATCTCTGTCGCAGTGGCGGAGTCGTGCCCCAACCGCAACCCTGAAGGAGGGGGGGACGCCTGTATCTTCTGTGATGAGTGGGGTTCTGCTGCCTACCATCTCACTCGGGAAGAGCCTCTTGCACAGCAGATCATTACCCACCGCGAAAAGATCGCGCGCCGCTATCGTGCCGATCGTTTTTTGGTCTATTTTCAATCCTATACCAACACCTTCTCCCGGGTTGGGCCGCTGCGTGACCGCTTCAGTATCGCCCTTGCCCAGGATCAGGTGATCGGTCTGGTGGTGGGGACCCGCCCCGACTGCCTCCCCCGAAGGGTAATCCCCCTACTACGGGAGACCCATGAACGGAGCTATCTGATGGTGGAGCTGGGGGTGCAGAGCTTTGATGACCACCAACTCACTTTTCTGCGTAGAGGCCACTCTGCCGCCGCTGCCATCGACGCCATCTCTCTTCTCGACCAAGAGTGCGGTGTCGATGTCGGGATTCACCTCATCTTTGGTCTTCCTGACGAAGATGACGCGACGATCATTGAGACGGCCCGACGCATCAACCGGCTACCGGTACATAATGTAAAACTCCATAACCTTCATGTATTGAAAGGGACACCGCTGTCTGAGATCTACCGTCGCGGAGAGTTTACCCCGCTCTCTCTTGAAGAGTATGGACGGCGGGTGATCCTCTTTCTGCGCCACCTCTCTCCGGCGATCTATATCCAGCGCCTGACCGCAGTCGCCAGTCGCTGGGAGGAGTTGATCGCCCCCGACTGGACCCGGGAGAAGATGAGACCGAGCCAGACGATCGAAGATCTGATGCGTGACAATGGCTGGCGTCAGGGAGATCTTCTCTCGATTTAACTCCCTTCCGGGCGCCCCCTCGGCCCCGATCCCGGCTTGCCCTTCATCGTGTAGGGGGGGGGCGAACCGTCGGGGCGAGTCTGAAACAGCCGTTGTGACCAGAGATACTGCTCTGGGGCCACCGCCATGCTCTGTTGCAACATCCGGTTGAGTGCGGTTGCGTCCTGTAAGCGATCCCCTGAGGGGAAACCCATTGCAGGGGGGCCGATCTCTAACCGATAGCGACCCGTATCTGCATCAAACCAGCAGTAGCAGGCAGCGACCACCGCCTGACTCATCTTGGCTATCCGTGCCGGGGCATCCAGTGTCGCCTTGGCCACACCGTAGAACGGGGCAAAGGTGGAGGAGTGGGCGCCGAGATCCTCGTCCACCACATAGTAGAGCAGCCGCCCCCGCTGCAGGGCACGGAGCAGCGGCCGCATCCCCGACTCCCGCTGCAGTAGTTCTACCCCAAAACGGCTGCGACCTTTGGCCATCACTGCCTGTATCAGGGGGTTACGCATCCGGTTGGCGTAGGTCACCATCGGCCAGCGGGCGGAGATGGCCATCCCCCCCGCATCGAGCGCCAGCGCATGTCCCGTCACCAGGATAACCGGGCGCTGCTGTAGCGTTTCACTAATCCACTCCCCACCGAAGATAGCCACCTGCTGGTGAAAACTGCGGGGGGGTGACCACCAGAGTTGGCCAAACTCGAGAAAGCTCTGGCCACTCCACCTATAAAAGCGCTGCTGCCACTGCCGCCGCTCCTCTGCCGTAGCTTGGGGCTGGGTCCAGAGTAGATTGGTGGCGACAATCGCCGCCCTCTTGCGGTTTCGTGCCAGTAGCGCCGTTCCCAGCCACTGGCCGCAACCCCGACGCCAGTGGTGGGGGAGCTGCGCGAGAAGCCACAGTCCAGCCAGACCCCACCAAGTGGGCCAGTAACGGGGGTGTAGATATGATCCTAACAGGGGTGTAGATATTATCCTAACTTGCATGAATGGTGCGGCGTCACCCTCGATTATGAAATGTATTTCACGCTAATGATCATGCCAGAT
>JADFYS010000466.1 GCA_015232955.1 Gammaproteobacteria bacterium | reverse complement strand
CGAATATTATGAACGAATGGACGGTTATAAAGGGTGGATAAGCGTAAGCGCATCCACCAATCGCTGGCAAAAGGTGGATGCGCTCTCGCTTATCCACCCTACGACTATGTTAGCCGCGGTGGCTCATAATGGGGTGGCCGCGTCTCTGCTGCCACACGGCGCCGATAAAACGGTAGTCAATGGGGGCAGTAACGCTGCGCAACGCCTGTTGTAGTCAGAGAAGATAGGCTATTCAAGGCATGAATCCACATGAAGAGCACCTCGGAATCTAGACACCAGAGAGCAGTCTATCCAGAGTGCTCTCTGAGGGAGGTTACGCCAGCGCAAGCTGCTGCTGGATAAATGAGATGATCTCATCCACCGCAATATCCTGGTTCTCGCTCTCTTGGCGGTTACGGTACTCGAGGGTACCGTTTTTGAGTCCCCGATCCCCGATGACAATGCGGTGCGGAATTCCGAGGAGTTCCATATCTGCAAACATGATCCCCGCCCGTTCATTGCGGTCATCGACAATGGTGTCTATCCCCATATCGCTTAGCTGCCGGTAGAGTCGTTCAGTCATCTCCTCTACCGCTGCCGAGCGGTTCAGGTTCATTGGGAGCAGGGCGAGCTGGAACGGGGCGATAGCGGTTGGCCAGAGGATACCCCGTTCGTCATGATTCTGTTCGATGGCGGCTGCAACGATGCGCGAGACACCGATACCGTAGCAGCCCATGGTCATCACCTGGGCGCGACCGTTCTCATCAAGAACGGTTGCATTCATCGCCTGACTATATTTGTCTCCGAGCTGGAAGATATGCCCCACTTCAATCCCGCGTTTGATGGTGAGAACCCCTTCACCGTCGGGACTGGGATCTCCCTCAACTACATTACGGAGTGAGGTGATGGTGGGGAGGGGGAGATCTCGCTCCCAGTTGACTCCCTGCAGGTGTTCACCATCGCTGTTGGCACCGCAGACAAAGTCGGCAACGACCGCTGCATCGTGATCTACGAAGAGCGGTAGCTTCAGCCCTACCGGTCCGATGGAGCCGATGCTACAGCCGATAGCTGCCTCTATGGTCTCATCTGCGGCGAGAGTAAGGGGTGAAAAGATCCCGTTTAGCTGTTGCGCCTTCAGCAGGTTAAGTTCATGGTCACCGCGAAGCACCAGCGCCACCAGACCGCTCTCATTTCCCTCCTCATCTGCACCGTTCACCACCAAGGTTTTGAGTATCTGTTGGGGCGGAGTCTCTAAAAACTGACTCACTTCTGAGATGGTGCGCTGTTGCGGTGTCGCTACCCGAACCATGGCTGCACCGGGCTGAGGCCGTGGCTGCTGCGGCGGCAGACTCTCCGCCTTTTCGATATTGGCGGCATAACTGCTAACGGTGGAGAAGGCGATGGCATCTTCGCCCGATTCGGCAAGGACATGAAACTCGTGTGAACCGCTACCGCCTATGGCCCCGGTATCGGCGAGTACCGGACGATACTCCAGTCCGAGGCGGTCGAAGATGCGGCAGTAGGTGCGATGCATCACCGCATAGGTCTCCTCCAGAGACTCTTGATTGATATGAAAGGAGTAGGCGTCCTTCATAATGAATTCACGCGCACGCATTACCCCAAAGCGGGGGCGGCGTTCATCGCGAAATTTGGTCTGAATCTGATAGAAGTTGACGGGAAGCTGTTTGTAACTGCGCAGTTCAGTTCGGCAGAGATCGGTGATGATCTCTTCGTGGGTCGGCCCGATACAGAACTCTCGTTGATGGCGATCCTTTAGGCGCAACATCTCTGCCCCCATCGCCTGCCACCGTCCAGACTCCTGCCACAGCTCTGCCGGCTGTACTGCCGGCATCAGCAGCTCCTGAGCGCCGGAGCGATCCATCTCTTCACGGATAATCCGCTCCACCTTACGCAGCACCTTCAGCCCCAGAGGGAGCCAGGTGTAGAGGCCAGAGGCGAGTTTTCGGATCAGGCCGGCACGCAGCATCAGTTGGTGACTGATGATCTCCGCATCGGTGGGAGTCTCTTTCAGGGTGGAGATGAGGGTCTGGCTGGCACGCATGGGGCGGAATTCCTAGGTGAAGGGGAGGGGAGGGGAGGGCGGTAGCGTTTGTAGTTAAAAGGTTGAACCGTTCCAGCCCCAGAGGTGGCGCTGGGCGTTACTGAATTCGATGTAGATTCGATCTTGTGCA
>JADFYS010000465.1 GCA_015232955.1 Gammaproteobacteria bacterium | reverse complement strand
CACCACCAAGTCCCTTTTTAGCGGCGGTGAGCTGGCCCTGCTCTACAGCGATTTTTACCGGTGAGAGCTGCTGCGGATAGGGGGTGAAGAGGGACGATGTGGCGCATCCACTCAGAGACAGCAGAGGCAGAATGAGTCGTGACAAGAGGAGAGAGGGCACCTTCATCGGCAGAATTATACCGCTGCACAGAGGGAAGAGGGCGTTATTTTGCTTGACCTGATCGACGCACTATTGGAAAATGCGCGACCAACTGCCGCGTGGTAATTTAGCATTTCGTTATGTTCTCATGTTAATTCGGGGCAGTATTTCAGGGTGTTTTTCCGGATCAGTCTATATTTCGGAGCGAAAAGCACTGTCACGAATTTCAATTGAGAGGTTGTTAATGAGTACAGCAGACGTAGACTTGGGTCGTCGCCGTTTTCTGACCGCCACCACCGCAGTTGTTGGTGGGGTTGGAGGCGGTTTTGCAGTCGCTCCGTTTGTCATCTCCATGCAGCCAAGTGCGCGGGCACGGGCGGCGGGAGCACCGGTTGAGGCCGATGTGAGTAAACTGGGTGTCGGTCAGATGATGACGGTGGAGTGGCGGGGAAAACCGGTCTGGATCGTCCGTCGAAGCGAGAAGAATCTTGCCGATCTTCCGACGCTGAATAACCTTTTGCAGGATCCCGAGTCTGAGGTGGCGATGGAGCCGGACTATGCCCGTAACTCTCACCGCGCTATTCGTGAGGAGTATTCGGTGCTGGTGGGGATCTGTACTCATCTCGGCTGCTCCCCCACCTTCCGCCCCGATATCGGGGCTGCGGATCTTGGTGGTGAGGAGTGGAAGGGGGGCTTCTTCTGTCCATGTCACGGCTCGAAATTTGATCTTGCGGGACGGGTCTACTCCGGTGTTCCGGCACCAAAAAATCTTGAGGTACCCCCCTATATGTACCTCAGTGATACCCGTATTATCATCGGTGAAGATAAGGGAGCCGCATAATCATGAGTATGATGTCCAATTTCATGGAGTGGGTCGATGAGCGTTTTCCGGCCACTGAGACCTGGGAACGCCACCTCTCCAAATACTACGCCCCGAAAAACTTTAACTTCTGGTATTTCTTTGGCTCACTGGCGATTCTGGTGCTGGTCAACCAGTTGGTGACCGGGATCTGGCTGGCGATGAACTACAAGCCCGATGCCGTTCTCGCCTTCGCCTCGGTCGAGTATATTATGCGTGATGTCGAGTGGGGGTGGCTGCTGCGCTATATGCACTCTACCGGCGCCTCCGCCTTTTTTATTGTCATCTATCTCCATATGTTTCGTGGTCTGATGTACGGTTCGTACCGTAAGCCACGGGAGCTGCTCTGGATTATCGGTGTCATTATCTATCTGGCGATGATGGCTACAGCCTTCTTCGGCTACCTTCTCCCCTGGGGGCAGATGTCGTTCTGGGGTGCGCAGGTGATCGTCAACCTCTTCGCTGCAGTACCTTTTGTCGGTGAGGATCTCTCGATCTGGGTTCGTGGTGACTTTGTCATCTCAGATACCACCCTTAACCGTTTCTTTGCCTTCCACTTTGTGGTGCCTTTTGTCTTGGTCGCTCTGGTCTTCGTTCACCTTGTTGCCCTCCACCATGTCGGCTCCAACAATCCCGACGGTATCGATATCAAGAAGAAGAAGGATGCGAACGGTATCCCTCTTGACGGTATCCCCTTCCACCCCTACTACACGGTGAAGGATATTGTGGGGGTAATCGGCTTCCTAATCCTCTTTGCTGCGGTGATGTTCTTCGCACCGGAGATGGGGGGGCTGTTCATTGAACATCCCAACTTTGAGCCGGCGAACGCCCTCAAGACCCCAGAGCATATCGCCCCGGTCTGGTATTTCACCCCGTTCTACGCCATGTTGCGCGCCATACCGCCCATTGCCGGCTCGCAGTTCCCTGGAGTGGTGGTGATGTTTGGTGCTATCGCCATCCTCTTCGTCCTGCCGTGGATGGATAGAAGCCCGGTGAAGTCGATCCGCTACAAAGGGATCCTCTCCAAGATCAATCTGGCGATGTTTGCCGTCTCTTTTGTCGTACTCGCCTGGCTCGGGATGCAGGCGTCGACCCCGGCAAAGACGGTTCTCGCCCAGATCTTTACCGCACTCTATTTCGCCTGCTTTTTTGCGCTCATGATCATTCCCAAGTTTGAGC
>JADFYS010000464.1 GCA_015232955.1 Gammaproteobacteria bacterium | reverse complement strand
CTACCGTCCGTGGGAGATCATCAGTCGCGATGATGGTTTGCGGGAGGTGATGCAGCTGCTGGAGAGTAACCACTTCAGTCGTCTGCAGCCGGGGCTGTTTCAGCCGATTATTGATGCCATTCGCAGCCAGAGCGACCCGTGGTTGACCGCTGCCGATTTCCGTGGTTTTGTCAACGCCCAGGAGGCGGTGGCAGACGCCTACCACGATCAGGAGCGTTGGACCCGGATGAGTATCCTCAATACCGCCTATAGCGGCAAATTTTCCACCGATCGCACCATGCTCGAGTATAACCGTGAGATCTGGAAGCTGGAGGCGGTGTGCCCCAACACCGATTGTAAGGGGTAGAGGGTAGTACTCCACGAGGAGTGATCTGCTGCTGAGATCTACGCTGTAGCGGTGATCGAGTTGGATAGGGATTCAGGATTCAGGAGAGGTTATGACCGCTGCCCCCCTCTTAAGCTCACTGGATGAGCTTCGTATCACCAACCGCTATCTGTCGTTACCGGCGGATCCCATCGCCGACAACTACACCCGTCAGGTGAAGGGGGCGTGCTACTCCCGGGTGGCGCCCCGGCGATTTAGCGCACCGCAACGGGTCGCCTACTCGCCGCCACTGGCTGCAGATCTCGGACTGAGCGAGGCGATCTGTCGTGATCCCCGCTTCAGTCGGGTCTTCTCTGGTCAGGAGCTGCTGCCGGGGATGGAACCTTACGCCTGCTCTTATGGCGGCCACCAGTTTGGCCACTGGGCGGGACAGTTGGGGGATGGGCGTGCCATCAATCTCGGCGAGGTGATCACCGCTACCGGGGCGTCGCTGACACTGCAACTTAAAGGTGCCGGACCGACTCCATACTCGCGTAACGCCGATGGTCTGGCGGTGCTGCGCTCCTCACTGCGGGAGTTTCTCTGCAGCGAGGCGATGGCGGCCCTGGGTGTCCCCACCACCCGCGCCCTCTCCCTCACCCTGACCGGAGATCGGGTGGTTCGGGATATGTTGTACGATGGTCACCCCGAATCAGAAGCGGGCGCGGTGGTCTGTCGTGTCGCCCCCTCCTTTCTCCGTTTTGGCAATTTCGAACTCCACGCCCGACGCGATGAGCGGGCGCTGTTGCAGCAGTTGGCCGATTTTTCGGTGACAGCCGACTTCGCTCATCTGCTGTCGCTGACCGGAAAAGAGCGTTATCTCGCCTGGTTTGAGGAGATCTCTGCCCGCACCCTTGAGATGATCCTCCACTGGTTGCGGGTCGGTTTTGTCCACGGGGTGATGAATAGTGACAATATGTCGATCCTCGGGCTGACCATCGACTACGGCCCCTACGGTTGGGTGG
Source organism: Gammaproteobacteria bacterium (assembly GCA_015232955.1). Classification (GTDB taxonomy): domain Bacteria; phylum Pseudomonadota; class Gammaproteobacteria; order Thiohalomonadales; family Thiohalomonadaceae; genus JADFYS01. Next base: position 849 of record JADFYS010000464.1, on the reverse strand, counting down.
ATGACTTCGACCTCGACTGGACCCCCAACACCACCGATGGTGAGCTTCACCGCTACGCCTTCGGACGGCAGCCGGCCATCGCCCTCTGGAATCTCTACAAACTGGCCAACGCCATCTATCCGTTAATCGGTTCGGCAGGGGGGCTGGAACAGATCCTGCGACAGCTGGAGCGGGAGTACCACCGTCGTTTCTATGAGATGATGGCGCAGAAGCTGGGGTTGGCGCGACGGGAGAAGGGGGATCTCTCCCTAATCGATGAACTGGTGCAGTTACTGGGGCGGGCTGAGACCGATATGACCCTCTTTTTTCGCACCCTCTCCCGTCTTCAGAGCGAGGCGTATGGGCAACCGCTCACCTCACCCTTAAGAGCGGCGTGGTATCAGCCGCAACAACTCTCCGCTGCGGATGTCGAAGCGATCGAAGGTTGGTTTCAACAGTTCGGCCAGCGGTTGCAGCGGGAAGATCCCGGGCGTGATGAGCTGCGACGCCAGGAGATGGATCGGGACAACCCCAAATATGTGCTGCGCAACTCTCTTGCGCAACAGGCGATTGAAAGGGCGACTGACGGTGACTATAGTGAGCTGGAGCGACTCTTCACTCTGCTCCAACACCCCTATGCCGAGCAGCCGGAGATGGAGCAGTACGCCGCCAAGCGGCCGGAGTGGGCGCGACACAAGGTGGGCTGTTCGATGCTCTCCTGTAGTTCGTAGCCCTCGCTGCGGTCTGTCGAAAACGACCATGTTTTGTGGTCATTATACCCAAAATACTTGGGAACACTGGATTTCAGGGAGTCGAGAAGTGTGGCTATTCAAGGCATGAAGCCGCATGAATAGTCATTCTATTCAAAGG
>JADFYS010000463.1 GCA_015232955.1 Gammaproteobacteria bacterium | reverse complement strand
GTTCAATGTAGGGTGGATAAGCGAAGCGCATCCACCGGTCCGAATTTGGTGGATGCGCTTCGCTTATCCACCCTACAGAGCTCCTCCTTGTTACGACAGCGGTGATCTAGAGCCCCAGCACAGATGCTTTAACTGCCAGGTAGCAGGCGTTACCTGCCACCGTTTCCCGTTGCGGGTTTTAGCTTCAAATATCATCCGCTATTCTATGGTATTTTAATAACCAGTAGACAATACCCAGCGCTAAAAAAACAAAGGCTAATGCAGCCATGACCTCTGGGGATGTCTCTTGACTATCCATCACAATGAACTTTCTTGCCAATGCAAGCATCGCTATTAACAGTATTGTCCGCACTTCAATTACATGCCCTTTCTCCTGAAGTTCGCTTTTAATGGAGTGCATAAACTCCATAGCGATAAATAGCGTCAGAATATTCCCGAATATCAACTGGAAAACACTAAAATCCAAAGGATCTAAAGCCTGCACAACCAACAGAGAATACACATTAATTCCCAAGCGTATCATTGCCACAAAGACCACAACAGCAATGATAAATATCACTATCACAGAGATGATATTCGTGTAGGTCTCAATAAAATCTAAATTCAAGCCTTTTTCTTTTAAAGATTCTGTGATTTTTTCGATCATATTATTACCCGCACCCTTTTATTAAAATCTTCTGCGCTCATGATGAGAATGACGCTTATTCACTGTAACCGTTCAGACCCCCCTGCTTTTTTAACCCTCACCCCTACCCTCTCCCGCTGGGAGAGGGAGATCAGGTGATGGGGTCTGAACGGTTACTATTCACTTCTTCCGGAGCTTCTAATCTCATCCTGACTGCCACTGCTCTGGACTACGACCGTCCTACCTTGGGTGACCATCTCCTCTATTGCTGCCCCTAACCGGGCGTGATCCCAGGCTGAGTTGACTTTGCGAACATCGGAAGTAAGGGCGACAAGATACCGTTTCTGTTCCCCCGAAGCGCTTGCCGGAGATTCAATAATCACCGCAGAGTTCATTGCATTCTGCTCGTTTCCCATATACTTTCCGCAGCTATACCCCTCTTCTGGACGGCAACGAAACTGGGATCCGCTCTTAAAGTAGACCGCCGCCTGGGTCAGTTCAGGGGGGTAGACATAGCGGTAGCGTCGCTTGGTCATATAGAGATATTTTTTCATCTCAAGGCTTGACCAGCTGTCGACAAGCCTCCCCTGCTCTAATCGTAGTAACCATCGTGCCAGCTCCAGTGGTGAAACGGTTGAACCACCACCTGCCTGTACCCTCTTCTTGCCGTAACTGGTCCAGAAGCTCCCGACACGAAAACTCTTGGGATCGAGTTCTGCTGCCAGCAGCGGCGCCTGAATCACCTGTTGTGCCATCTCCCCCAGCTTCACTGCGGAGGTGGCAGCGAGAAAAGCCGCTTCCTCCGCTTCGGTGGGTGGATACGCCTCTCGAAACTGGTGTAACAGCAGCGCCTCTTTCCAGATCACACTTCCGGCACTATTGGCTGAGGCGGAGATCATGTGATCCAACCACTCGGCAAGGGTAAAACGGTCGTCACTACGGATAGGGCGATAATGGATAGCCGTGGTAACCGGGTCGACGACTGGCACCTTATGGCTATCACCGACAACCCACTCTCCTCCGCTAACCTCTCTTTGCCGCAGTAGATTCTCTCGCTGCTTCTCCTCTGGAAATGCCCGTCTCAGGCCATCAAACAGGGCGGTCATACACAGCAGTTTGCCGACACTGCCGGGGATCTGCGTTCGTTTCTCACGCACCCCCGCCCAACGGATATTCTCTGGTATAGAGAAGTCTATGACGGTAACCCCGTAAGATGGATCTCGCTGTTGAAAGATCCCCTCAAGGGCCTGCTGTAACTGTGGATCACGAGGGGTCTGTTGCAGATCCCACGCCCCTTGCTGTAGTAGGGTGAGAGCGATCTCGCTCTGGGTGAGATAGGCACCCGGGGCTAGCTTTTTCACTGTACTCTGCATCGCGACGAGACGACTGATCCCCCGATCTCCCCCATCCAGAGGGTAGGCGTGGAGGAGATAGGGGAAGATCGCGATGAAAGAGGCCGCCACCACGACTAAATTTCGACTCATGATCCTAAAATCCGCAGTTGGACACCGTGAAGGGTGCGTTTGTGGCGGTGCAGTGCAAGGCACAACGACGCGTAA
>JADFYS010000462.1 GCA_015232955.1 Gammaproteobacteria bacterium | reverse complement strand
AACCACCACCCGTGTTTTGGGAGAGTTCACTCCAGCTTATACGGTAGGTGTTGCTCTTTTGGGTGGTATTGAGCAGAGTGAGAGTGATATTTTCATCCCTTTCGGAGAGCGCCACCATATTGGGACTAATGAGAAGTTGTGCGCTGGCAACCCCGGAAAAAACAGACAGTACTAGAAAAATCAAATTGATAGCAAAAAACCGGCCCATATCATACCTCCCGTTAAATGGTTAACACCTTAGTAGGTGACGAGTATATCAACTGTTGCGCTATAGTCGCCATCATAATAGGTCCTGCCATCACCGGAGGTGCTAAAGGTGGCACCGATGAGCAGGGTGAGATCGCCATTGGCATCGGTTCTGGCGGTGGGGGGGTTAATCTCACCGCCAACGGTTCCGGGCAGGGTGAAGTCAGAGAGGGTAAAATTGCCTTTACTCCCCCCTAGGACACCGGTGTACATAATGCCCCCGGTCACCCGTATCGACACCACCTGCAACGGTGGGAAATCGAAGAGCTGATATATGGCGTGGGTACCCTCGTCGAGGATGACGATATCCCCGGAACTTTTCGGCTGACGGCCATCGGCATAGATGGTAACAGTGGATACCTCACTGTTATCAAGGACAACGATCTTTCCAAAGCTGAGGCGATTGACCTCAGTGATGGTCTCGGCCGCACTGACGCCGGTCAATAGCCACAAAAGAAAAAGGGAGAGGGCATGACGCCCCCTCCCTTTTATACTGAACACAAACTCTCTGCGCAAATTAAACCGCTGTAATCGATTAATAGGTCACCATAATTTCGTAGGTGCCTTCAAATGTACCATCCTCATAGACCTCCGTATCAGAGTGGCTATGGTAGAGTTGTGCGCCGATATTAAAGCTGAGGGCACCGGTTGCATCGGTGGCAGAATTGGTCTCTGTAAATCCGGTGGGATTGTAATAGTTTCTATCGGTCACATTATTACCCCCCATTACAAATTTAAAGACACCACCATCTTGTCCAGCGGTATGGGTGACACTACTGGTCGCCGACCATGTGATGGTCAACTGCTGATCCGGAGCGGCACCCGCTATCGATAACTGTGAAGGTGCCATTGCTGTGGCATCGATGATAATAATATCACTGGGGGTGGTTTGCTCCGTACCATCATCCCAAACTGTATAAGGTCCACTATCAGTACCCCCAGTAGGATTGGCTTCAATCACCACACTATCCAGAGAGTCAGCATTGGACGAAATATAAAAGGAACCAAAGTTAAGCGCAGCATCCTCGGTTACGGTAATGGCGCTGGAGACGCTACCTGTTGCGGTACCCTCAATCTGGGGATCGGTGGCAACTGCCTCAATCGTATATCCTGCAAGTCCAGAGAAGCCGGCTGTTACGGCGATAACACCAGTTAATTTTTTAAAGTTCATGATAAGTTCCTCTCATTCAATAATGTCTTGTTGGAAGAGGACAACAGCCAGATTGTCCCTGCTCACACAATTTAGCGTCACCACCTGCGGAAACTTTAGCCTTTTTTTAAATTTTTTTTGCAGGGTGCAAGAGGCTATAATCGACTTATGAAATACGCTCGCTTCCAGCCACTGGCAAAGACTATCGTCGCGTTCACCTTTTTACTGCTGTATGGTTGTTCGCTTCTTCCCAACTACATTGAGACCATCCCCTCGGATGTCCCCTTAATCGACTGCTCTGCCAACCAGGTGGTCCACAGCAAAAAGGTGGGGGTACTCCAGTTTGGAACCCCGAGTCAAAATTACTGGATTCAATTACCGGGGTTAGGTGAGCAGATGACAGAGGCGTACCTCACCGCCCTGCAAGAAAAGGGGCACTTTATCGTACGCGACCTCCGAGGCTTGTCCCTTGGCAGCGGTGCCGTCACCCTCATGGGCCATAAGGCAAATACCCCCCAAGACCAACTTATCCGCTTGGCAGATGCAGAGGATGTCCAGCTTATTCTCTCGCCCTCTTTTCAAAAGTTCCTACCACAACATCAGGAGGGGATCACCTCTCTCCTCAACCAGCCAAAGATTCAAATCACCTCGGTGATTAAGGTTTTTGAGGGGGTAACCGGTAGTCTGGTAAAAGAGCTGCAGCAGCAGTACATATGGCATGGCGATGGGAACTCCCCACCCGAACTATTGCAGTCTAGAGGGGTATTTGGTACCCACTTTGAGCAGATACTCTCC
>JADFYS010000461.1 GCA_015232955.1 Gammaproteobacteria bacterium | reverse complement strand
ATCGTTTCAAGGGGGATACATACAGGATTATGGTGGTAGCCAGCAAGTTCCAGACCGGTTTCGATCAACCGTTGCTGGCCGGGATGTTTCTCGATAAGCCGGTGTATGACCGCAACGCGGTGCAAACGGTCTCCCGCCTGAATCGCTGCCATGATGACAAGGAGAGCGTGGTGGTAGTCGATTTTACCAATAACGCTGATGCCATCCTCAAGGCGTTCAACAAGTACCGTAAAGGCACACCTTATGAGACCTCCGAGCCGGATAAGGAGCAGTGTGTTGCACTCTATAAAGAGATTTATGACTCTGGCCTGTTTACCGATAAGGATGCCAATGAGTACCTGAAGTTGCTGCAAGGTGAGGCTGCTGATGCAGCGTTACAGGCAGAGGTAGTCAAGTGGCGTGGGTGGTTCAATGCCCGGTTCAGTGAGACGGATGATCGTAAAGCATTCGTTTATCTGTTGGCGAAATTCGTTAAATCCTTTCATTTTCTGGTCTGCTTTTTTGAGTACCCCGATGCGATAGGCCGTTTTGCTGCTTTTACGGATTTTATCGGGCCACAGCTAATCAAGCAGGGTACAGTCTCCGATTTGATGAAACATATCCGCAAAGTAGAGCTAATTAAGGCAGCGGTGAAATTTCAGGGCGTGAAGGAGATTCAGCCACAGACAATAAAAACCAAATCTGGCGGCAACGGTGGTGGCCAGCCACCTAAGAAAGTCACTATCGGCGACATGATTGAAAAACTCAAAGAGCAATTCGAGATCAGCGAAGAAGAGGCGCTGGTAATTAAAGAGGTTTGCGAGGAGAAGATCTCCGATCCGATTATTGTGGGCAATATTCAATCACATTGGAATGATGAATACTATCTTCGTGACCACTATAAGCGCCGCAGATACGGACATCCATTGAGAGCAGTTACGAAGAGCGGGCACTTTATGAGCGTTTGATCGATCCCAAGTACACCGATGAGGGGTCGATTTTTGACACCATGGCTTTTACCGTCATTCAAACTGGTGTAGAAATGCGAATCCAGCCAGTGAGTTAACCATGTCCACAAAATACATCTAGACAAAGCCGGATTAGCAGTCATCGTAACCAACTTTGTGAATGCAATCGAAGCAACCCATGAATCAAACTCTATTTGTCCACCTGTCATCGCATGATATTGCCAGAATGGTTGACCAAGCGTATGAGTCTATTTGCTATGCTGCACCAGGCATATCCAAAGATATAGCAACGGCAATGGTTAAAAAAATCAACATCCTTGGTCCGGAAATGATTACCGTCAGTATTGATTTCAATGAACGGGTTATGCGGATGGGATATGGTGATATTGACGCCGTAAGAATGCTACGCGGTGCTGGTATAATCATCAACAATTCAGCCAAATTACGCAGTGCGCTTATCGTGGTGGATAATGAGGGCTATACTTTTACTCCGACCGCTCTCTATCTTGAAGCTGAATCTGAAAGCGACTCAGCCAGAAATGCACTAAGGTTATCTCCGGAGCAAGTTTCGGAAGCACTAGCCAGGCTGTCACCGGCTGCCAAAGCGATTGCTATTGCCAAAACGACCGATTCAGCAGAAAAGTCTCGTATCGCCAATTTACCTGTAGAAGTTGGAAGCACCCAGGTCAATGATGCTCAGTTCCGACAAGTTGATGCGACTTTGAAAGAAGCACCTCCGGTCCCATTTGATTTGGCTCGTCAGGTGCGTGTTTTCGATTCCTATATCCAATATGTGGAGCTTAGCTTAACGGGTGCGGCAATCCAGCGTCATCGCTTAGCAATACCGGCCAGTATTCAAAAACTCGGAGGAGCCAAGGATATGGAAGGACGATTGAAAACAACATTCGACCTAATTAAAAAAGGCGGTAAACTTTCTTCCAAGCCACTGGATGATGCACTTAACGAAATCCGTAAGAATTTTACGCCATCGCTGGGTAAGGATCATGGACGGGTGGTGTTAAAATCAGCCAAGCCGTTTCTGCTTGAGCGGCTGGAGGAGTTTCGCAAGAAACTTGAAGCTCATCAACAACAGGTTGGCGCTGAACTCCAGAAACATCTGGATGAATCCCGACAGGCCATCATTGATTACTATCTGGATCGGGTAATAGATGCACCACCTGATGAGTTATTGGGTCAGCTACTTTCCGGTGAAGTGAATGAAAGTGTTGCATGTGAATGGCTAAATG
>JADFYS010000460.1 GCA_015232955.1 Gammaproteobacteria bacterium | reverse complement strand
GATGGCGTCCATGCCATCGACACCCGTCAATCGGGTAGCGGAGATCCCTTCGCAGTCACTAACTTAATAGCATTGCGCCCCCATCCATTGAGTAGTGATTAAGAGTGATTAGGGCGTAAACTTGAGTGATATCGGTTTTTTGATATAGGCGTGACGAACTTGCGCGTTGTCAAAGGCGGCTACCCCAAAGAGGTAGGTTGCGGTTAGATCCGCAAACTGAACATCGGTAGGGCTATCGGTGACCAGCTTACGACTGAACTCCATAGTCCATACCCCATCCTTCCAGCTTTGACCCATGCTGATGTCCCCACGATCCCCGGTCAAGGGTGAGATAAGGATCGATGCAACCTCATCACCAGCCTTGAACTTACTGTCATCAAAGGGTACTTCATCCCCTTTTTTTAGCCAGTATGTCCCCCCGTTGTTTGCAGCCAAGCCACTTTTATCCATAAACTCGGGATGGCCATCCTTGAGACTAATATTGCTATATCCGCCACTAATTTTGGCGTCGCTATGACGACCGGCACCCTTCATCTTTTCGGCATCGTAGCGGGTGTGGTTGACATACTGATCATCGATCTGGCCTACTGGGCCAGTTCTGACAGTTTTGATATGCCAGATGTCGCCGATCTCCCCCTCGCTTTCGGTGTATTTATTGCCGTAGGGTTTCGGTGGTTCATCGTCATGACAGAGAGCGAAGCAGCCATCTCTGTCAAAGCCATCTATTGAGTCGTTAATGGTCCAGATTAGAGCCGCCTTATCTTCGTAGAACTTGTTGTTATCCCCCCCCTTGTCATCGGGATCTTTAGCCTTTTTCCAGCTACCGTCGGTCTGCTTGATAAAAGGAGCGCGTTGGGTGGAGTGAGTCGAATCTTGATACTGCAGTAGCATATAAAGGGTATCACCGACCTTAGCTGCCTTGATGCTGCCGGTAGTTTTTCCTTCGCCACCAAAGTTGGCACCATCGACAAGTCGGAGATCAACTGCAGGAGCCGACTGCCACACCGCATCATCGGCAATACCATCGAGATTCGGTGCAGTTGATGCGTTTACAGCAATCAGATCGGCTGCAGATAGGTTGGCTGTAGCGAAGAGCGTGGAGATAGCGATAGCAAGGTAGTGCTTTTTATACTTCATTAAATATTACCCCATGATTTTATTATGAATAAACAACATTGAATACGGACAGCTCGATTCAAAAACCTCGGCTGCAACTCTTTATAGAGCAATCAGTGGCTTAAGTAAAGGCAATTCGGAAACTATTTCGTTGCGTCCTGAAGGAGCAGAGGAGAGGTGCATGGCGCTCCTGCGTGGGAGGTAAAATTCCTCGTTCTCACACCCTGTGTTGCGAAAGCGGGAGTTCAGTTACGGTGGTTCTCGATTCCCGCTTGCGCGGGAATGACGGACATATCTCCACCCTTAACTTAATGACATTGGCGCCGAAGAGGCTAAAAAGTTAACTACAACGAAAAGTGCTCTCCAACCACCAATTGGCTCTTTTGCTAGGCAGAGGGAGTTCAATCTTTTCTATTAGAGACACAGCGCTTGTATAGCCATTTTTCTGGCAGTGTTGTGATGCATCCGCCCATGCACCCATTTTCGATTTCTGTATCTGATCCTCCCCTACCGGATATGGGTAGCGTATCTGAGTAATCCGATCACTCTCCTGAGTCGCATCTGTTGTTTGCGGCATGACCCGCGCTTCACTACAAGCTGATATCATGAATGAAAGACCAATAAAAGCCATTAGGGCGATAACCCGATTGCAATGATAGGCTGTATAGAACCTCAAGCTGTTGATAGACATATCATCTCCTCTCTTAGGTGGATAGCAAGAGCAGTCGTTTACCTGCAAAGTGAGTTCCTATAGTACACCCCAATCCGCAAGGAATTACGCATGAAATGTAAAATATTGTAACGAGATTGTGTCTATTTTTTGACATTGATTGGGTATTTTTGATGAAAAATCAGCAATTTAATTATTTGCTAATACCCTAATGGTCGAATTTTTTTGGTCAACGAGTTTGTTTATCTCTGGTTTCCCGCCTCCGTGGGAACGACAGATGGATTGCTGGTGACCCCCAACCGTCACATCGTATGTAACCGTCTCATCACTACCCAATGCTATTAAGTTAGTGACTGCGAAGGGATGTCCGCTACCCGATTGACGGGTGTCGATGGCATGGACGCCATCG
>JADFYS010000045.1 GCA_015232955.1 Gammaproteobacteria bacterium | reverse complement strand
ATCTGGCATGATCATTAGCGTGAAATACATTTCATAATCGAGGGTGACGCCGCACCATTCATGCAAGTTAGGATGAATAGTTACAATCTTTCAAACTATGCGGTGCTATAATTTGCGCTCGGATGAGGAGGCTTGCCTCTCCTCCCCTCTCTTTCCCCCTTTATTTCTGAGGTTGTGATGTCACTACTCCGTTTTCTCCTGCCGGTACTCTTTCTCTCTTCATCTGCCCTACAGGCTGCATCACTGCAGATTACGGATCGGGTCGAGGGTGACGGGGCAGCGGCGGTGGCGCACTCCAAGGTCGAGGTGCACTACACCGGCTGGCTCACCGACGGTAAGAAGTTTGATTCCAGCCATGACCGCAATAAACCGTTTTCGTTTACCGTCGGTATGGGGCAGGTGATTCGCGGTTGGGATGAGGGGGTGTTGGGGATGAAGGTGGGGGGGAAGCGTGAGCTGGTGATCCCGCCGGAGATGGGTTACGGCAGCCGAGGGGCAGGTGGCGTGATTCCCGCCAACGCCACCCTCCGTTTTGAGATTGAGCTGCTGGGGGTGACCCCCCCACCTTTTAGCTCGATTAATAACCAACAGTTGGAAGAGAAGCTCCGCTCTGGGGTGAAGATAATCGATATCCGTCGTCCGGATGAGTGGCAAAAGACCGGTGTTGTGGCGGGGAGTATCCGTCTTACCGCCTTTGATGGCCGAGGGCAGTTTGTGCGTAGTTTTCTAGGCGATCTCGAAAAGAAGGTGGGGAAGGATGAGCCGTTTATAGTGATCTGCCGCACCGGCAATCGTACTGCCGTCCTCGCCAACGCCCTTAGCACCCAGTTTGGTTATAGCGGGGTGATTAATGTTGAAAAAGGGATTACCGACTGGATGAAGACCGGTCATCCGGTGGAGAAGTAGCCTCCCCAACCTTAGCTGGAGTGTGGATTACGCCTCTTCAGGGAGGCGCTGGTAGAGCTTGCCGCCACATTCGGGACAGATCGGGATCGTCCCGGGCTGCCGGAAGCTGACTACACGACCGCAGCTGCTGCACTGCAGGGTGCCGACACCACAGATTTCGCCACTCTGCCACTGACCGCCCCGCGCCACCTCTTGTTTGAGCTGCTCGAGCTCGATTCGGGTCTGATCCACCGAGTTGCTGAACGCCTCAGCCAGACCCTCTTCAATGAGGGCGATGTCAAAACGGAGCCACTCTTTTAGCTCTTGACCCCCTTCGATCAGAAACTGTGCAGCATCTTCGAGATCGCGCTTCAGATAGTCGCTAATCCGCTGCTGCTCTTCGCGGGTTAGTTCAACGATTTCAGAGAGCTGTTCTGAGAGGGAGTCGATATTCTGATAGATGCCGGGCTGTTGCTCTGCACCATCGCGCTGATAGAGGCGGTGGAGATTGAGGAGCAGATGGTGATACCCCGAAATTAGGCGTTGACTCAGCCCATCATCTCTATTTTCACTACTCATGATAACTCTCCTTCTAAACGGGTGACGATGGGTTGGCAGGCGGGGCAGATGTCGCGCTGATTGCTGTCATAGAACCAGCCATGTTCGGTAGCGGCCACCTCGCGGCTCGCCTCAACCCATTTTCTGCCATCAGTAAAGCGGCGGCCAGAGCGGGAGTTGCGTTTTTCATTGCGACGGTAGTCGGGAACCCGAATCGCATCTGGATTGCAGATATCGCAAAAGAGAAAAGAGCGAATGGCCATGGCAGATCCTTCAAAAGCTGGATGATTAGAGGGTTATATGGTCATCATAGCGCATCCTTGGCTCAAGCTGTAGTTCATTTAGCGGGGCCGCTGCGGTATCCTACCCCCATTTTAACCCAACAGCGAAGACGGATGGCCTTTTCCACCATGAGACTACCAGAGCAGTACCACCACGAAGAGATTGAGATCCAGGCGCAGCAGCAGTGGCAGGAGAACAACAGATTCCGCGCAGAAGATCAGAGTGAGCGGGAGAAGTTCTACTGCCTGTCGATGTTCCCCTACCCCAGTGGTCGTCTCCATATGGGCCATGTCCGCAACTACACTATCGGCGATGTAGTGAGTCGATATCAGCGGATGTTGGGTAAAAATGTGCTGCAACCGATGGGGTGGGACGCCTTTGGTCTGCCGGCGGAGAATGCTGCGATCAAGAACGGTATCCCCCCGGCGCGCTGGACCCTCGAAAACATCCAGTATATGAAGCAGCAGTTGCAGCGCCTCGGGTTTGGGTACGACTGGGAGCGGGAGATCGCCACCTGTCATCCCGATTACTACCGTTGGGAGCAGTGGCTCTTCACCCGCCTCTTTCAAAAAGGGATGGTCTACAAAAAGACCGCTCCGGTCAACTGGTGTCCCCACGACATGACGGTACTCGCCAATGAGCAGGTGATCGAGGGGCGCTGCTGGCGCTGTGACACTCAGGTTGAACATAAAGAGATCCCGCAATATTTTATGAAGATCACCGCGTATGCCGAGGAGCTACTTGCCGATCTCGATCAGCTCGAGCAGTGGCCAGAGCAGGTGAAGACGATGCAGCGCAACTGGATCGGCCGTTCGGAAGGGGTGGAGCTCAGTTTTGAGGTGGCGGGAGAGCCGCTTAAGGTTTTCACTACCCGCCCCGATACCCTGATGGGGGTGACCTATGTTGCGGTAGCGCCAGAACACCCATTGGCACAACAGGCAGCGGCAGAGCGCCCGGAGTTGGCGGCATTTATTGAAGAGTGCTCCCACATGGAGACCTCAGAGGCGGCGCTGGAGACGGCGGAGAAGAGAGGGGTGGCGACGGGGCTAAAGGCGATACACCCTCTGACCGGTGAGGCGGTGCCGATCTTCGCCGCCAACTTCGTCCTTATGGGGTACGGAGAGGGGGCGGTGATGGCGGTGCCCGGACACGATCAGCGCGACTGGGAGTTTGCCGCAAAATATGGGGTGGCGCTAAAACAGGTGATCGCCCCGCTGGAAGGTGATGAGGCGGCAGATCTGCAGCAGCAGGCGTTTACCCGCAAAGGGGTGCTAATCAACTCTGGCAAATATGATGGCCTCACATCAGAGGCGGCGTTTGATGCCATCGCCGCCGATCTCGAGGCGTTGGGGCGGGGGAAGAAGACCATCCACTACCGTCTCCGGGATTGGGGGGTCTCACGACAGCGCTACTGGGGCTGTCCGGTACCGATCATCAACTGCCCCAGCTGTGGCGCAGTGCCGGTGCCAGAGGCGGATCTGCCGGTGATTCTGCCACAAGAGGTGGAGATGGCAGAGGTGGGTTCACCGCTCAAGAAGATGGCATCGTTTTATGAAACCACCTGCCCTCTCTGTAACGGTGCAGCCGAGCGTGAGACCGACACCTTTGACACCTTTATGGAGTCGTCGTGGTACTACGCCCGCTATAGCTGCCGCGACAGTGAATCGGCGATGCTCGACAGACGCGCCGATTACTGGCTGCCAGTGGATCAATATATCGGGGGGATCGAGCACGCCATCCTCCACCTCCTCTACGCCCGTTTTTTTCATAAGCTGTTGCGGGACGAGGGGATGGTCAGCTCTGATGAGCCGTTTCAGGCGCTGCTCACCCAGGGGATGGTGCTCAAGGATGGGAGCAAGATGTCGAAATCGAAAGGGAATACGGTCGATCCGCAGCAGCTGATCGAGCGCTATGGTGCCGACACGGTGCGGCTGTTTACGATGTTCGCCTCCCCCCCCGAGCAGTCCCTCGAGTGGAACGACTCTGGTGTCGAGGGGGCGCACCGTTTTCTGAAGCGACTCTGGAGTTACGCCTGCGATTACGGTGAAGAGATTAGCAGTGCAGCGGTAGAGACGGGCAGCCTGTCTGCGCAAGCGGCCGCAGTTCGACGGGAGATCCACGAGGTGCTGCAGCAGGCCCTTGCCGACTTTGCCCGCTACCAGTTTAATACGGTGGTGGCCGCCTGCATGAAGATTATGAATCACCTCGCCACCCTGACCGAAGCGACGGACGCACCACTGCGGCGGGAGGGGATCTCCATTCTGTTGCGGCTGTTGGCGCCCATCGCTCCCCATATCAGCCATACACTGTGGCAGGCACTCGGGTTGGGTGAGGATATCCTCACCGCAGCGTGGCCCGAGGTGGATGAGGCGGCGCTGGTGCGGCAGCGCCTGGAGCTGGTGGTGCAGGTCAACGGTAAGGTGCGGGGAAAGGTCGAAGTGGCTACCGGAGCGACAAGGGAGGAGATCGAAGCGGCGGCACTGGCCGAGCCGAATACCGTGCGCTTTACCGAGGGGAAGCAGCTGCGCAAGGTGATCGTCGTTCCTGGGCGTCTGGTGAATATTGTTGCCTCTTAAACGGATCTATCGTCGAATGATAGGCCGCTGGTTTTTCACGGCCTTTATTATGGTGACGATTGGCAGTTGCGGCTTCCAGTTGCGGCAGAGTCAGCCCCTGCCTGAGGCGTATCGTACCCTACGGATTGTCGGGCTGAAGGCGGGGAGTGCGCAGTGGCTCCAGTTGGAGCGGGAGATGGCGGATGCCGGATTCAGGACCACGCTCGAATCGGGGGGACTCATCCCAACCCTCCGCCTCTCCGGTTACAGCTTCCGCAATCGCCGGGTGACGCTGCGGGGGGAGAGTCGGGAGCTGCAGTATGATCTCCGCCTCGATTTTACCTCTTCACTGTATGACCTCTGGGGAAAAGTGGTGTGGGAGAACCGACCTCAGAGCTATACCACCACCTATCGTGTTGGTGACGACGCCCCCGCCACTCTGCGTCAGCAACAGGAGCGGAGTGCGGATCAGCTGGTGGCGAGCGCGGTGGCGAATCTGGTGCAGGTACTGCGCCAAAGCGAATAGCCGACTGATGAAGCTCAAACCGCAGCAGCTCTCTTCTGCCCTGAAAAAGGGGTTGGCACCGCTCTATCTGGTGGTTGGGGATGAACCGCTGCAGCAGGATGAGGTGAGTGGTGCCATTCGCCGGGCAGCGCAAGAGGCGGGATTTAGCGAGCGCGAGGTCCTTACGGTCGATAGCAGGTTTCAGTGGGAGTCACTGCGCCAGGTGGCCAAAAGCCCCTCGCTCTTTGCAGACAAGCGGATTATTGAGCTGCGTATGGGCGACACCAAACCGGGAGATAGAGGCTCCAAGGCGTTGATCGCCTACTGTGATGACTGTTCAGAGGATAACCTTCTGCTTATTCGCTGCGGCAAAGTAGAGGCGGCACAGAAGAGAGGTAAATGGTATCAGACTCTGGAGCAGACCGGAGTGGTGGTCGAAGTCTGGCCCATCACCCAAGCAGAGTTACCGCGCTGGCTGCAGCAGCGGGCAGCAGAGAGTGGTTACACTCTGAATCAAAATGGGGCGCTGCTGTTGGCGGAGCGGGTGGAGGGCAACCTCCTTGCAGCAGTTCAGGAGCTGGAGAAGCTCTATCTGCTCCACCCTCAAGAGAGAACGCTGGCAGAGGATGATGTGGCGGCTGCGGTGGCGAACCACTCCCGCTATTCGATCTATGCGCTGGCAGAGGCGGCACTGGCAGGGGATCCGCAACGGGTCTGTCGGATAATGTCCCGTCTTGAGCTGGAGGGTGCGGCACAACCGCTTCTCCTCTGGACCCTGAGTCGCGACTTTCGTCTGTTACAGGCGTTGACCGCCCCCAACGCCGACAGTAATGAAATTTTTACCCGGGAGAGGATTTTCTATAAGATGCAACCTCTCTATCTTGGTGCGCGTAGCCGATTGCAGCGGATAGGGTGGCAGCGGCTGTTGGCGCGTTGCGGCAGGATAGATCGGATCGTAAAGGGCGAGGAGACGGGCAATAGCTGGGATGAGTTGTTACAATTGGCACTGCTGATGACCGGCACCCGTCTGCTTTAGGTCTGAGTGGTGTCTCCCCTACGCATCTTTCCTGTCGAGGAGAGCAATCGGGGGATCGTGGGCGAGGATCGTCCTTGTTGGCAGTGGTCGGAGTAGCCACTGCTCAAAATATAACAGGCAAGAGTGAGGAGAAGAGATTGAACATCAAACAATATATGAGTGAAGTGGGCGCAAATGCGAAAGCAGCGTCGCGTCTGGTGGCGCGGGCGAGTACTGCTTCTAAAAACAATGTGCTGCTGACCATCGCCGACTATATCGATAATAGTGAAGAGGAGATCCTCGCTGCCAACCGCCTCGATATCCAAAATGGTCTGCAGTCGGGTCTCGATAGCGCCCTCATTGATCGCCTCTCGCTCAACTCCAAAAGGTTATCCGAGATGGCCGATGGAATTCGTCACATTGCCAGTCTCCCCGATCCGGTAGGCGAGATTTCAGTGATGAATCGCCGGCCATCGGGGATCGAGGTGGGGAAGATGCGGGTGCCGTTGGGGGTGATTGGTATCATCTATGAGTCTCGCCCCAATGTTACCGCCGATGCCGCTGCCCTCTGCATCAAGTCGGGGAACGCCTCTATCCTCCGTGGTGGTTCAGAGGCAGAGCACTCCAACATGGCGATCGCCGAAGCGATTAACCGTGGTCTGGAGGCAGCCTGCTTTCCTCAAAATGCGGTGCAGGTGATTAACACCATAGATCGCGCTGCAGTGGGTGAACTGATCACCCTTACCGAATATGTCGATGTCATTGTGCCACGGGGGGGGAAACGGCTGATTGAGCGGATCAGTGCCGAGGCACGGGTACCGGTGATCAAACACCTCAACGGGATCTGTCATGTCTATGTCGATAGAAGTGCCGATATCACCAAGGCGGTGAATATCGCCTTTAACTCCAAAACCCACCGTTACGGTGTCTGCAATGCGATGGAGACGCTGCTGGTCCATGCCGAGGTGGCGTCGCAGGTGCTGGTGCCGCTGGGGAAGAAGCTACTGGAAGAGAAGGTGGAGGTGCGCGGTTGTGCGGTGACGCAGTTGATGATGAGTGATGTCGTCCCCGCAACCGAAGAGGATTGGGACACCGAGTATCTGGCACCGATTCTCTCGATTCGGGTGGTGAAGAACATCGACGAGGCGATAGAGCACCTCTATCGCTACAGCTCGGGTCATACCGACGCGATTGTTACCGAGAACCTCACCGCAGCACGCCGTTTTATGACAGAGGTCGACTCCAGCTCGGTGATGGTCAACGCCTCCACCCGTTTTGCCGATGGTTATGAGTACGGCCTGGGGGCAGAGATCGGAATCAGTACCGACAAAATCCATGTGCGCGGGCCGGTAGGGCTAGAGGGGCTCACCTCACAGAAATATATCGTTATCGGGGATGGCCATATTCGCTCCTGATACGAGATGGATCCTGCTTCTGGCGATCTCGCTCTTCACTCCTCTCTATGGGGTGGAGGCGGCTGGGGGTGAAGAGGATCAGGCGTTACTGCTGCGGGCACGACTCAGCCGGCTTGCGGCGAGCACCGATCTCCTGGAGGAGCAGCGAAGTGACCTTCAGCGCCAGCTACAAGAGGTAGAGAGCGGGATTGAGCAGGTGGTGGATAGTGTGCTCAAAAGTGACGAGAGAGGTGGGTTGTTAGAGGCGGCACCAATGGCGCAACAGACAGCAACCGGTGCGGTCTTGACTACTGCTGACGGGAGCAGGGAAGAGGGTCGTAGCTGGGGCTGGCTTCTCTGGCCCTTGGTACTCCTGTTTGCCGCTGTCGCTGCTGCTCTCTACCGTCTCTACCACCGGGGACGGCTATGGGGAGATCTCCCCTGACTGCGGTCAAGGCACTGACTGGGGTGATGGGCGGCACCTTTGATCCGATTCACCATGGCCACCTCCGCATCGCGGTAGAGCTGTGTCAGAAGTTGCAACTGGAGGAGTGTCTGCTCCTTCCCTCGGCGACACCGCCCCACCGTCCTGCACCGCTCGCCACAGCGACAGAGCGGTTAGAGATGTTGACTCTGGCGCTGGAAGAGAGAGTGTGTGAAGATTCACTAACCAATCTCCGTGTCGACGGGCGGGAGCTGCAACGAAGTGGCCCCTCCTACACCATCACTACGGTGGATGCGCTTAGGGGGGAGATGGGAGAGGAGTGTGCCCTGGTGCTGCTGTTGGGGAGTGACGCCTTTCTGCAGTTTCACACCTGGCATCGCTGGCAGGAGCTGCGGCAACGGGTCCATATCGCAGTGGCGCACCGCCCCGGATACCCTCTGGATCTGCAACAGATGGCTCCCCCTCTCGCCGCTTGGTTCCTCGAAGCAGCCGCCAATGACCCAATGCAGCTACGCCAGCAGCGGGGAGGTAAGGTGGTGACCGTCGAGGTGACACCGCTGGCGATCTCCTCCAGTACCATTCGAACCATGCTGTCTCGGGGGGAGTCGATCCGCTTTCTCACCCCCCATCCGGTGTGGAGATATATCAACCAAAACGGGATCTATAGAAGATGAGTAGTAGTTTGACAGCAGTGGTCGTCGATGCGATCGAGGATCTGAAAGGGAGTGAGATAGTGGTCATTGATGTTGTGGGGCGAAGCTCTGTGACCGATACCATTGTCATCGCTTCGGGAAGTTCGAGCCGGCAGATAGCGGCGATAGCTGAACGGGTGGTGGAGCGGTTGCAAGAGGTAGGGACGACCGGACCGATTCGGGTCGAGGGGGAGAAGGAGACCGGATGGATCCTCGTGGATGGGGGGGATATCATCGCCCACCTGATGCTTCCCGATACCCGGGATTACTATAATTTAGAGAAGTTGTGGCAGGATGTCGCACCGGGGCAACCGCTGCCGCCGCAGCTTCGGGGCAAGAGCGACGGAGCGTAACACTGAATATCCATCTGGTCGCTATCGGAACCAAGATGGCACCGTGGGTAGAGAGTGGCTACGCCGAGTATGCCCGTCGCCTCCCCGCGGAGTGTGCCCTTCGCCTCCACCCCCTCAAACTCCACCATCGGGGAAAAGGGGCCGATATCCAGCGGCTGCTGCGCCGAGAGGGGGAAGATATCCTTGCGGCCACCCCGAAAGGGGCGCGACGGGTGGCACTGGAGGTAAAGGGGAAGGGGTACACTACCCCCCAACTTGCGCAGCGTCTGGAGCAGTGGCTGCAGGGGGGGTGTGATGTCGCTCTCTGGGTCGGCGGGCCGGACGGCATTGACCCGCAGGTGAGCCGGCAGGCGGATGAACTCTGGTCGCTCTCTCCCCTCACCCTCCCCCACCCGCTGGTGCGGGTCTTGGTTGCCGAACAGCTCTACCGCAGTTGGAGTCTGCTTCAGGGGCACCCCTATCATCGTTAACCGCCAAGGCATACAATGGGCGGTCCGCTACTCTTCTCACCACCACACTCTGGGAGCACGCCTTGAGTCAGTATTCGACTTTTCCAACGCTATTTGATATCGCCACTCAAGAGATCATCTCGACCCCGGAGCGATCGACGCTCATCGAAACCCTGGAGCTAATGAATCGCTACAACCTCCACAATGTGGTGGTGGATACCGGTGATCCGAAGCGCTGGGGACTCTTCTCCTCGGCGCAGATCATTCGTGCCATCCATACCGGTGCGGTAACACTGGAGCAGAGGATTGTCGACTGCGGCTACCCTCCCCTCATCTGCCTTCAGGCAGAGGAGAGCATTATTGAGATCTTTCCCGGTCTGCTCCAGAGTGAGGAGTATTACGGAGTGATTGACGAAGATGGCACCCTGGTCGGGATCGCCTCTTATACCGACATCGTCAACTCCATCGATCCCAGTGTAATCATCGAGACGCGCAACATTGGGCAACTGCTGGAGAAGCGGGCGGTGGTGACGCTGGAGAAAGATGCCCCGGTGGGTGATGCGCTACTCAACCTCGAGACGGTGGATGACTGCGTGATTGTGGTCGAGAACGACCTGCCGATCGGTATTCTCACCTCAAAAGATGCGCTGAAGTGGATCCGTCCCGGCTGGGATGATCAGCAGGCGGTAGAGCACTGTATGTCGCAGCCACTGGTCACCCTGAAAAAGGATGCCACCATTAAGGAGACCATCATCTTCATGAACAGCCACTCCTTCAAAAGGGTGGTGGTGACCCATAACGATCGTTTGGTGGGGGTGATTAGCCAGAAAGAGATCTCTGGCTACGCCTTCAACCACTGGGCCGAGGTGATCCGTAGCCACGCCAACGAGCTGCAGGAGCTGGTGAAAGTGCTCGAACAGAAGGCGGCGAGACTTGAACTCGCCTCCAATACCGATGTTTTGACCGAGTTGGGTAACCGCCGTTATCTCAATGAGCGGCTAGAGGCGGAGATAGGGCGGTACTACCGCTACAAATCCTCCAGTTTCTGCTTTGCCCTCATTGATCTTGACCATTTTAAACAGATCAATGATCACCATGGCCATCTTGTAGGGGATCAGGTGCTAAAAGAGATCGCTGCACTGCTGAAGAAATGTATTCGCGAGACCGATAGCGTCGCCCGTTGGGGCGGGGAGGAGTTTGCGATCCTCTTTCCGATGACCGAACTGCAGGAGGTCGAGGTGCTGACTAACAGGATCCGTCTCCGGATAGCACAGCTCCATCCGCATGGGATTGCGGTAAGCGCCAGTTTTGGCATTGGTCAGTATCGTGAAGGGGAGGCGATGAGCGATCTTCTTCAGAAGTGTGATCAGCGTCTCTATCAAGCGAAAGCAGCAGGGAGAAACTGTGTTGTTGGTGGTTGAACCTTAAAAATTCAGGAGATGGAGAAGTAATGTCATTCAGTTAAGGGTGGGGATCTCCGCTACCCGATTGGCGGGACGGCGTAAACCCATCCATGGG
>JADFYS010000459.1 GCA_015232955.1 Gammaproteobacteria bacterium | reverse complement strand
GATGTGATCATTCATCCCTGCTTCAATCACTTTCTCTCTGTCCCCTACCATGGCGTTGGCGGTCATGGCGATAATCGGTATATCCTGAAACTGCGGCTGTTTACGGATAGCTCGCGTTGCGGTGTAGCCATCCATCACCGGCATCTGGCAGTCCATCAGGATGCCATCGAAGTCGTCACCCAGTTTGAGGATGTCGAGCGCCTTCTCGCCGTTTTCAGCGAGGGTGACGATGATTCCGGCCTGGCTGAGCAGCTCCGTGGCCAGGTCCTGATTCATGTCGTTATCTTCTACCAGCAGGAGCTTCGCACCTGCGAGCTTGTGCATCGCTTCGCGGGCGTTCTCCTGATTGCTCTTGCTGTGGTTTTCAACTTCAACCTCTCTACCCAACGCCCGACCAATCGCTTCGAGCAGGGTGCTGGCGGTAATCGGTTTGGTGAGCACGGAGTGTATCGCTGCGCCGCTACGCTCTGCGGCGCTGTGGGCCTCTTCCCGACCGTAGGCGGTGACCATAATGACGGTCGGGGGGTGTTTGAGCTGTCGGCTCTGTAGCTGTTGGATACATTCGATGCCATCCATCACCGGCATCTGCCAATCCATGAAGATGAGATCGTAGGGGATCGCCTTTGCTTCGGCCTCTTCTATCATCCGGCACGCCTCTTCGCCGTGGTGGGCGGCGTCTACTTCAAAGCCAAAGCCCCGGGCCATGGTGAGCAGGATCTCGCGCGCACTGGTGTTGTCGTCGGCGATCAGAATGCGCAGCCCTTTCAGTTCATCAGCCTGCCAGCTACGGCGCGGTTGTGGGTTCTGTTGCAGGCCAAGCCTGGCGTGAAAGTGGAAGATGGAGCCGACTCCGACTGTCGATTCGACCCATATCTTGCCCTCCATCATCTCCACCAGCTGTTTGGAGATGGCCAATCCGAGACCGGTGCCGCCATATTTACGGGTGGTGGAGCTGTCCGCCTGACTGAAACTCTGGAAGAGGCGGCTCTGCTGTTCGGGGGTCATACCGATACCGCTATCCTTAATCCAGAAGTGGAGTTCAACCTGGTCCTCTTGCTGACCCACCGCTTCAACACCGATGATCACTTCACCGCTGTCGGTAAATTTGACCGCGTTGTTACCGAGGTTGGTGATAATTTGTCCCAGACGCAGGGCGTCACCAATCAGTGCTGTGGGTAGGTCAATGGCGGTATCAAACAGCAGTTCCAGCCCTTTCTCTTCCGCCTTGATGCCGACCATGTTGGCGAGGTTGTCGAAGAGATCTTCAAGTCGGAAGTTGCTCTTTTCAATGTCCAGCTTGCCCGCTTCAATTTTTGAGAAGTCGAGGATGTCGTTAATAATCCCGAGCAGGTTTTCCGCCGAGCGGTTGACCTTTTCGATGTAGTTCTGCTGTTTGGGATTCAGTTCGGTCTGCAGCGCCAGATGGCTCATACCGATGATGGCGTTCATCGGGGTACGGATTTCGTGGCTCATGTTGGCAAGGAAGTCCGATTTGGCGCGGGTCGCCTCTTCGGCTAACTCTTTCGCTTGCAGCAGAGCGTTCTCTGCCTCTTTTCGCTCAGTGATATTCTCAAAGGCGACCGCAACCCCCAATTCTCCAC
Source organism: Gammaproteobacteria bacterium (assembly GCA_015232955.1). Classification (GTDB taxonomy): domain Bacteria; phylum Pseudomonadota; class Gammaproteobacteria; order Thiohalomonadales; family Thiohalomonadaceae; genus JADFYS01. Next base: position 612 of record JADFYS010000459.1, on the reverse strand, counting down.
TGCTACCGATAGGAGAGGCGCTGGTACTAATCCAGACAATGTCACCCTGAGGACGATAGATCCCCATTTCGACACCGCGCACCTTTTCGCCACGATTCAAAGCCCGGCTGGCGGGATACTCCTCCACTGGCATGGTGGTAAGATCACTCCGAACAATACGCCACTCACTGGATTGCAGGTCACGCATTTTATGCTCATCTGCGCTAATCCCGAGAAACTCCTCACTCATCGCGTTGGCTTCAGCAATCTGACCCTCTTGATTGATCATCACCACACCGACAGGCAACGCCTCAAACAGCGCCTTCAGCTGCTGCTGACTGTTACGAATCTCCTCTTCTGCCGCCTTACGATCACTAATATCCATAATCCAGCCAAGAATCCCTTCCTCCCCTTCATACTCAATCTGGACATAGGTCACCAACATGTCGCGTGGTTGCTGGGTGTGATCGAGAAGCTGAATTTCAACATTGCGGGCGATACCATCTTGCTTGAGCATGGCAACAAGGGCATCCCGATCCGACTCATTGACATAGAGTTGCGGCGAAGGATCACCCTCTTCGACCCCGAAGGTATCCAAAAACTGCCGGTTAGCGTAGTGAATACGGCCATTGG
>JADFYS010000458.1 GCA_015232955.1 Gammaproteobacteria bacterium | reverse complement strand
TCTCTTACTCGATTATCCTTGGCAGCTGAGGCAAGAGAACCATCGGCACTGAAGTCGAGCTCAATGTTACTATCGTTGAGAAAGCGGCCCCTTACCCCCTCATCCGCCTTTGAACGCAGAACTTCACCACGATAGGTGAGTGACGGGAATGGCAGCATGAGCTGACGGCTATGAGCCGCCCCGGGGTAGTCGGGAAAATTAACTCCGAGAACGCCAACGCCCATTTCAAGGAGAGGATACTTCTGGGGTCTGATTCCATTCTCAGCGTCAGTAGCAACTAACGGTGCAGAAAAGAGCAGAGCGGAGAGCAGGCAGACGGCTCTCATAGTTTTATAGCCAAAACAGCTACCAACACAACTCTTTTGGTTGATCTGAAATTTAGTGTTTTCAACTGTTTTGGGTGGAGCGAGAGGGAGGTTCGGCTTCACACTGTTTGACATTTTGAATACTTACTCTCTGCGGTTAATACCCTGCGGTTAATGTTCCCGACTGGCGTGTGTCGGATGCCCCGCTCCAGCCATCATCCACCCTCAAAATGGATTGGGTGCTCCCCATCGCCCAGCGGCTCGGATCGATCTCATGTCCTCTCTGTTTGAGTAGTTGAATGGTGTCGGTGCTGAATCCTTTCTCCAGTGTCAATCTATCGGGCAGCCACTGGTGATGGAAACGGGGGGCTTGAGTCGCTTCAGCAATATTCATGTTGTGGTCAATGACATTGCTGATGATCTGCAGGGTGGTGGTGATAATACGCGAACCACCGGGAGTGCCGGTCACCAGAAAGAGATCATCACTATCAGCCTTGAAGAGCATGGTGGGACTCATTGAGCTAAGAGGCCGTTTTTTCGCCTCAACTGCGTTGGCGGTACCGCCGAGAAGACCAAACGCATTGGCGACGCCGGGCTTGGCGCTAAAGTCATCCATCTCATTATTAAGGAGAACCCCCGTCCCCTTGGCAACAATTCCTGAGCCGTAACTGAAGTTGAGGGTATAGGTGTTGGCTACCGCATTACCCCAGTGATCGACGACAGAGAAGTGTGTCGTTTGCGGACTTTCATCCGCCAGCTTTAGGCCAGGTTTAACGCTCTGGCTACTGGTGGTGTTATTGGCATCAATCTCTTTAAAGAGTCTCTTGCCATACTCTTTGTCGGTGAGCTGAGCGACGGGCACCTGAACAAAATCGGGATCACCCAGGTACTCACTGCGATCGGCATAGGCGCGGCGCATCGCCTCGGCCATAATGTGGATGCTTTCGGCACTGTTATGGCCGGCGCTGGAGATATCATACTGCTCCATCATATTCAGGATCTGAATCATATGGATACCACCAGAGGAGGGCGGTGGCATTGAACGGATTCGATAGCCACGGTATGTTCCCGTCACCGGCTGTCGATATTTGATCTCGTAGTTACGCAGGTCATCGAGCGTCATACTACCCCCTGCGTTGTTGACCGACGCTACAATTCGTTGGGCAACATCACCCTCATAAAACCCCTTTGAGCCCCTGAACGCAATCTGACTCAGGGTGAAGGCGAGATCAGGCTGTCTAAAGTGCTCACCAGTTTGGTAACTGCTACCATCGCTATGGTAATAGACCCTTCTCGTCTCTGGTAGCGCCTTAAGACGCGCTCCGGCCCGGCGCAGGGAGAGTGAGAGATCATGGTCAACGGTAAAACCTCGCGAAGCCAACTGGATGGCGGGCTGCAGTACTCGGTGCAGTGACATGGTGCCAAAACGGTGTAACGCCTCCACCAGCCCCATGACCGTTCCGGGTACACCGATGGCCAGTCCGTGATAACGCGAACGATCACTATCGACGCTACCATCTTCTTTTAGATACATATCCTGAGAGGCAGCGGCAGGGGCCATTTCACGGTAATCCAGTGCTACGGTCCTCTTTTCATCCGCGAGATGGATCAGCATAAATCCACCCCCACCAAGATTACCGGCGCGGGGTAGGGTGACCGCGAGGGTAAAGCCCACTGCGACTGCCGCATCAACCGCGTTTCCACCCTGCTTGAGGATATCGAGACCCACTATCGTTGCAAGCCGCTGCTGCGATGAAACCATCCCATGTTTCGACCAGACCGGTTGCGCGAGGCGAGCGTAGTTGATGATGGGGGAGGCTGCCTCAGCGCTGATCACGAAGAGGTAAGAGAGAATGATAACAAGAGGACGATAACGCCGAATGTTGAGGTCGGTCTGTAGGTCACCCA
>JADFYS010000457.1 GCA_015232955.1 Gammaproteobacteria bacterium | reverse complement strand
AGATAGGCCGAAACACCGCTTACAGAGGGCTCCGGCAGATAATCAAACTTCTCGATTGCGGGAAAGGAGAGATCAACCTGCGGCTTACGATTGGCCCAGATCTCCCCCAGAAGCTGCGGAATACGATGGAGCGTCTGTGGTCCGAAGATGAGATCAACATAGGGGGCGCGACGGCGAATCTCCTCCCCCTCCTGACTGGCGACACAGCCACCGACACCAATCACCAGCTCTGGCCGTTTTAACTTATAGGGGCGCCACCGCCCCAACTGTGAAAAGACCTTCTCTTGCGCCTTCTCGCGGACAGAACAGGTGTTGAGTAGAAGGACATCCGCGGTCGTCTCTTCATCGGTCAACTCCAGTCCGGAGCTCTCAAGAAGAGCATCTGCCAGCCGCGCTGAGTCATACTCATTCATCTGGCAACCAAAAGTCTTGATAAAAAGTGTTTTCGCCATCGTTGATTAAAATTGGTAGGGGGGATGCTCTGCAGCCCAATAGTGGGGAGGAGGCGCAACAGAGCGTGAATTATAACTGGAAGAGAGGAGAAAATTGCACCTACTGCAAAAAGAGGCGATACCCCACATTCTCACTCTCATCCCAGTAGGGGTAGCCCAGCTGTTGCAGAAACAGAAGGAGATCCCTGTTCTCTTCCGGAGGCACCTGAATCCCGGCCAACACCCTGCCGTAGGCGGCACCATGGTTACGGTAGTGGAAGAGAGAGATGTTCCATCGTCCCCCCATTTTATTCAGGAAGTGCATCAGAGCACCTGGTCGCTCCGGAAACTCAAAACGGAACAGCCGCTCATCCGCCATTCCGGCGTGCCCCCCGACCATATAGCGGATATGGAGTTTGGCCATCTCATTGTCGGTCAGATCCACCAGCGGCAACTGATGCTGCTGAAGGTGCGCAATCAGGGCATCACGCTCCTTCTCCCCTTGTGTGAGCTGGATTCCGACAAAGATCTGCGCCTCCTCTCCATCGGCATAACGGTAGTTAAACTCCGTGATCCCCCGCTGTCCGAGAAGTTTGCAAAACGCCTTAAAGCTCCCCGGTCTCTCCGGGATGGTGACCGCGAGGATCGCCTCGCGCTGTTCACCAATTTCGGCCCGTTCGGCAACATGACGCAAGCGGTCAAAATTGATATTGGCGCCACTATCGATAGCGATAAACTTTCGCCCCCGCACCCCACGCTGCTGCACATAGCGTTTGAGACCGGCCACAGCAAGTGCCCCGGCCGGCTCACAGATAGAACGGGTATCGCAGTAGATATCCTTAATGGCGGCACAGATCTCATCGGTGGAGACCAGTACCACCTCATCGACATACCTTTGCGCCAGCCGAAACGGCTCGACCCCTATTTGCGTCACCGCAACCCCATCGGCAAAGAGGCCGACCTGGGGTAGTAGTACCCGTTCAGAGGCAGCCAGGGCGTGGTGCAGCGTCGGTGCATCCTCCGGCTCCACCCCGATAATGGCGATCTCCGGTCGCAAATATTTGACATAGGTCGCGATTCCGGCAATTAGCCCCCCGCCCCCCACCGGAACAAAGATGGCGTCCAGCGGACCCTGCTGCTGCCGTAACAGCTCCATCGCGATAGTCCCCTGCCCCGCGATCACCAACGGATCATCATAAGGGTGGATAAAGACCCGACCTGTGGCTTCCGCCAGTTTAAGGGCGTGATCGTAGGCGTCGTTGTAGGAGTTTCCGTGAAGCTCTGCGGTAGCTCCACGACTTCTGACCGAACGCACCTTAATCTCGGGAGTTGTCTTCGGCATGACAATTAAAGCATCAAGGCCGAGGTGAGCTGCTGCCAAGGCCACACCCTGGGCATGATTCCCGGCAGAGGCGGCGATCACCCCACACACCCGCTCATCGGGACGGAGCTGTGCCATGCGGTTGTAGGCACCACGGAGTTTAAAGGAGAAGACCGGCTGCAGATCCTCCCTCTTCAGAAACACCTCATTCTTGAGACGGGCCGAGAGCTGTGGTGCAAAATCGAGAGGGGTCTCGTGCGCCACATCGTAGACACGCGCCGATAAAATCTTTTTAATGTAGCTGTCAGGCATCAGTTGTTCAGAACCCGCTGTTTCGGTACCCAAGGTGGTGAAAACAGCCTACCTTAGAGCGTTCCCCCCTCCCTGACAAGCAGTTTGCCACGATTTTCTACACACATTCTCGAGACAACAGGGGTCGAAGTCGTCACAAACTGTTAGAATTGACCCACAAAC
>JADFYS010000456.1 GCA_015232955.1 Gammaproteobacteria bacterium | reverse complement strand
CCATCGAAGAGGCGGAGGCTACACCCAGCGAGGCAAGCACGCCACCTACAACAGCCACTCCTACCACTGTCAACAGCCAAGATAGTCAGGCAACTTCAGATGCGGCGAGTAATGGTAGTAGTGACACTCCCAATACTTCCACTGCTGAGACAATGTGTAGTGATAGTTGTGGCTATTCTGGGGATGGCGTGTGTGATGATGGAGGTGAAAATGCATACTACGATGTCTGTAGCTATGGCACTGATTGTAGTGATTGTGGTGCTCGTCTGTCTCAGGGTGAGACTAGTAGCGATAGCAGCAGTAGCAACAACTCCTCTACCTCCAGCGCCACCGCCACAGCATGTAGTGGCAGCGGGGCTTCCGGCACTTTCATGGATGAACCCTTTAATGGACTACAACTGACCTACTCCATCGATGGAGTCTGCCTTGGTGACTACGAAGATGGTGGTTACTACACACAGACCCGTGGTTACACTGTTACCGGTATCAGTGGGCAGAGCGTAACCGTATCGGGTACCTCAGCCTCAAATGAAGCCGTCTGTAACAGCGATTATGGGAGTTTCTGGTTTGATACTGAGGTCAGTGTAACTGTAGGCGATGAAGTTGAAACATACTCTAGTCCAAAGCCGTGCACACAGGAGACAACAGATCGGTATGAGGTGAGTCAGCCAGCTTATAGCTTTAATCTCTCCGTTCCGGTCAGTAACTATGGCAGTACAGTAACCTTTGAGATCAAACAGATCTATGTCAATCCTCGTTATGGCAATCGCGGCTTGACTGTCTCTGGAAGCTACACTTCGAATTAATTTGATCTTACTATCTGCTATGTTATCAAAAAAGAGTAGTCAAACTACATTGGATAGAAATAAGTAAGTCACATTGCTTACGCATAACAAGTTGTGCATTGTTAAACAGAGCGCAGCTTATATTTCGATACTGTCTACAAGTCTCTTCCATACAAAGGAGAAGCAGAATGAGTGAAGTGAATTATTATTTCAGTCGTGATGGGCAGGAGTATGGCCCATTTGATTTTGAAGCTTTGGCAAAGCACAATTTACCACCGGAGACCCTAGTCCGCTCAGACAACCGGGAAGGCTGGTATCCTATCGGTTCGCTCGATGAATTCATTGCTTTTTATGAAAGCTTAGATGCTAGCCAGGGTACGGTTCCCATGCAACCTGTTGCTCAATCATCAGAATTGCAATCAAAACCATCGGTCAAAGTAATGCTTATGCGCTTTATTGCGCTGATATGCGCATTCTCTGGTGTAGTACTAATGCTGGTCCAGGTAAACGAATTCAACATAGTTGAACTCGTTGCAGGAATCGGGTTAATCGCAACATCCATCATGCTGTTTAAAAAGAACAGGGTAAATTACTCGATGAGTAGTGAAGAATAGTCTGCTGCGTTTTTTCAGTTTACGCAGTCTGATTGATGGTAACCATGCATCAGTAATGATGCACGCCAAGACGATTTCTTTCAGGCAATTACTGGAATAGTCGAACATCAAAATAAACTAATTCGACTGCGCACTGACAGGTAAATGCACAGATAGTGTTAATGAAGATACACAAGAAAAGTTATAGCTACTTTACCACATCGAAAGGGTAACATCCTTTCACGATGTATTGCCCGTCAGGCCAACTGAAGTATAGGCGTACCTGATACTTCCCAGGCTGTAGATTACTTACCTGGAAGGTGCCATTCTTATTACCTTTTGTATATCTCCATTTTCCATACTGGTTGTCTGATTGTGAGGCCGGAATATCCGTGACCCAATCCTGCGCGTTACCAGGGAGGTTTCATAGGTGACTATACCCAAGACAGTTGGAAACACTGTGCATCAGGAAGTCGAGATGTGTGGCTATTCAATGCATGAAGTCGCATGAATAGTCAATCTATTCAGAGACTTCATAACACTCGCTCGTCGCGCATATCGGCTTTCTGGAACCAGCGTTTTCTGGGTTCTTGGGTATCAATTTTCAGAAAAGGAGTTCTCCCCTCATGCCCGTTCTCTCTCCACGCTCTTCTCTTCGCTTGCGTACACCGTTTGCTGCGGTTGGCTTTAGCCTGCTCTGCCTCTTGCCAACGGTGATCTCCGCAGCCGAAGTTCATGTCGCCGTGGCCGCCAATTTTACGGCAGCGATGCGTGAGATTGTCGCTCAATTTGAAGAGGCCACGCCACATAGAGCGATCGTCAGTTACGGCTCCACCGGAAAGCTCTATT
>JADFYS010000455.1 GCA_015232955.1 Gammaproteobacteria bacterium | reverse complement strand
ACGTGTCCCCGGGTCGCGCCCTCTTTGTAGATGAAGATCAGCGGCAGTTCCCCCCGGCGCTGGCGGCTGAGGTGAAAACTCTATCTCAACCCCTGCCGTGCCGCTTCCGTTTCCCTGCGGGGCGTGACAGTGGTCACTTTCTCCACGCCCTGCTTGAGCAGTGCGATTTTACCCTCAGCGAGGAGCGTGATTTCGACACGCTGGTAGAGGCAAAACTGGAGCAGTTCGGCTTTGCTGCGGAGTGGCAAGAGGGGATCACCGCCTGGATGCGAGAGGTGATTCACACCCCTCTTGCCGCGGATGGTTCGTCTGCTCTGGCGGAGATCGCCAACAGTCAAAAGCGGGTAGAGATGGAGTTTCAGTTTCCACTACACGGTTTGGAGGCGACAGCGGTGAACAGGTTAATGGCCGAACTGCGGGCAGAGTGGGGGCAGCCGCCACCGCAGCTCTCTTTTGCCACCATTAGCGGGATGATGAAAGGTTTTATCGATCTTGTTTTTCTCTACGAGGGGAGGTACTACCTCCTCGACTACAAGAGTAACCATCTCGGAGCGGGGGAGGAGGCGTACCGGCCGCACCACCTCGCGGCAGCGATGAGTCAGCACCACTACGATCTGCAGATGATGATCTATACCGTCGCCCTGCAGCGCTACCTCCAGCTGCGTATCCCCGATTACAGCTACGCCACCCACTTCGGCGGCAGCTACTACCTCTTTCTGCGCGGGATGTGGTCCGATGTCGGCGCAGAACGAGGTGTCTATTTCTATCGCCCCGAGGAGGCGCAGTGGAGAGCGTTTGCGACCGTTCTGACCGGGGAGGCGTGGTGATCATTGTGCTCTGGTCTGGAGGATGGGATGAGTAGCCATCTGCTGCGCACAGCGAAAGATGAGGGGCTGTTACGCGATGTCGATTGCCACTTCGCCCGCCATCTGCTGCAGATTGCCGATGAGAAGAGCGAATCGCTGGAGCTTGCCGCAGCGCTGGTGAGCGCCGCTCTTGGTGCGGGGCATGTCTGTCTCAACCTGAAGGATGCAGTGGTGCGAGGGGCGTTGGCACCCCCTCCGTTGCAGCAGTGGTGTGACACGCTTAGATCCAGTGGGGTGGTGGGAGCAGAGGGTGAGGTTGCGCCACTGATCCTCGATCGCGCCCATCGTCTCTATCTCGGGCGTTACTGGTGGTATGAGCAAGAGGTGGCGACCGCCCTTCGTCTGCGGGCAGAAGCGGAGGGGGTAGCGATTGATCTCCCCCTTCTTCGAAACTCACTCAACCAGCTCTTTCCCGATGAAGAGGGGGAGACGGAGTATAACTGGCAGAAGATTGCCGCCGCGATCGCCGTACTGCGCCGTTTTGCGGTGATCTCTGGTGGCCCCGGAACCGGTAAAACCTATACCGTGACCGCGATTCTTGCCCTGTTGTTAGAGCAGAGTGGAGAGGCGGAACTGAGGATCGCCCTGGTAGCGCCCACCGGCAAGGCTGCGGCCCGTCTCAGTGAGTCGATTCGCGTCGCAAAAGAGCGCCTCTCCCTCCCTGAGGCGGTAATGAGTGCCATCCCCGATACGGCGACGACGATTCACCGCCTGCTCGGAATTCACCCCGACCGTAACGAACCCCGTTACCATCATCAAAACCGGCTTCCGCTGCAGCTGCTGGTGGTGGATGAGGCGTCGATGATCGATCTTCCGCTTATGGCCCGTCTGCTCAGAGCGCTACCAGAGCAAGCGCGGCTGCTGCTATTGGGAGATCGCGATCAACTCGCCTCGGTTGAGGCAGGAAGTATCTTTGCCGATATCACCGGAAGCAGCGATGAGACGGGGTACCGCCACCCCCTCTCCTTGCAACTGCAAGAGGTGATTGGGAGAGATCTCACCACAACCACGCCTCCCCGTTCATCAGTGACAGAGAGTGTGGTACTGCTGCGCAAAAGTTACCGTTTTGGGGACGATAGCGCTATAGGTCGCCTCGCTCTGGCGGTCAACCGCGGAGATAGTGACGGGGCGTTTGCAGCACTGCAAGAGGCGGCTGGGGATGTGGTGTGGTCTGAACCTCCGCCGCAAGGGGTGGCCAGAGCGGTAGCGACAGAGGTGAAAGATCACTTCGCTGCGCTCTCATCTGCCGTCTCGATCGAAGAGGCGCTCGCCCGACTTGCCGCTTTCCGTCTCCTCTGTGTGGTGCGACGAGGGCCATTCGGGGTGGAGGAGACCAATCATCAGATCGAGCAGCTATTAAGAGAGA
>JADFYS010000454.1 GCA_015232955.1 Gammaproteobacteria bacterium | reverse complement strand
AATCACCATCTTGATTGAAATATGCAGCGGTCAACTGCGGATTTTAGGATCATGAATATCGCCCCCGGTGAGTACTCTCCAGCGGTCTATCAAAACTTTGGTACATCTTGATTTCGTGGCTCAAAATGGTAGCGAGGCGGCCGTAGTTCATCGCTCCGGCATCATGGAGGCGGCGATCAGGGGCGGCACTAAGGGCGATCTCCAGGGCGTTATTGAGCGATTTGATTCCAGCCTGATTTCGTCCAAGGCGGATAAGGAGCAGTCCCAGATGGTAGTGGGCCTCAACAAAGTGGCGATCGAGAAAGATGGTTCGTCGCAGCGCATCTTCGGCCGCCTGAAAGCGGTTGGCCTCAATAAGCAGAAGCGACTGTATGAAGTGGACATGTTTGTCCGAGGGATCTTGCTGGATACTCTTACTACAGGCCTCCAGAGCATCGTGGGTGCGTCCCATATTGGCCAGTGCCTTGGCGAGAAACTGCCAGACCAGGACGGAGTTATCTCCCTGATGGAGGTGGGTTTCGACCTCTTTCAGGGCGTCTCCCCACGCTTCGTTACCCAAGAGGAGGATGATCGCGCTATAGGGGCGTAACGCCGGAGGAAGCCGCTGTTGTAACTTCTGTTGTGGATCCTCCATCCTGCTGCGGGGAGTGGCGGCTGTTGTGGTGGTCTGCAGCGGTGTGGTGGGTCGCTGCTGCCGAGAGGGGGGGCGCTGCTGTGGAGGGGGATCTGCTGTCTCTTTACGCAGGAAGTGGGCTTCATCATCACCGAGGATAGTGAAGCCGCGGTGGGCGGAACGGTCGACGAGATCGGTCGGCCCCATCATCAGGATGCCGCCATCATTGAGGCTGAGGTAAAACTTGCGCATCACCTCGGTGACGGTCGGGAGGTCAAAATAGATAAAGACATTACGACAGAGGATCAGATCCATCGAACTGGTCTCACTCAAAATAGAGGGGAAGCTGTCACTGTAGAGGTTGAGATAGGAGAAGCGAGCCTTCTGGCGCACGGTATCGGCCAGTCGCCACATCCGATGACCATTGGGGTTGAGTTCAGTGGTGAAGTACTGTTCACGGATCTGCTCTGAAGTGGCGCGGAATGACCACTCCCGATAGTGGCCGCCAATGGCTCTGGAGAGGGCCTCGACATTGATGTCGGTGCCGAGGAGATGGATCTTCCACTGCGGGCGTTCCCGTTCGGGGATCAGTTGATCGAGGAGGATGGCGATGGAGTAGAGTTCCTGACCGTCGGAGCAGCCGGCACTCCAGATACGGAGTGAGTAGTGACCCTGTTGACGGCGGCTGGTGATAAGCTTGGGGAGTATCTCTTCACTCAGGAGGGCGATCTGGCCGCTGTCACGAAAGAAGTAGCTCTCGCCCACGGTGATACCCGCGACGAGGTGTTCTTGTTGCTGGGAGTCGTTACTGCTCTGTTCGAGCTGTTCGCAATATTCGTTGCAGTCACTAAAGTGGAAGCGTTGGCAGGCGTCTGCGTAGGTGGTACGAAGGTTGTTTAACTGGTGATCCAGAATGCGAATTCCGATCCGTTTGCGAATGAGGGTGATTAGCCGCTCCTCGCACTCTGCCCCCATCTCTTGCCGGTTCACGAGGGGGGATCTTCCGCGGCTGGAGAACAGATGGCACGAAGATCCTCCCCCAGAGTGAGGGGCGCCAGTTCTGGCTCGAGGTCAACAGCGATCAGCTGCGCTGCATCCATCAACAGCGTTGGTCCGGCACGGAGGTTGACCATCCCCTTCACCGGGGTTTGACGACTGCGGAACAGCTCAGCGCCGCGCACCTGATGCTCTTTGATGGTTTCAACGACACTCACTTCATCGACGACCACTGCACCTCGGCGCTCTCCACTGCAGAGAAGGATCACCGGCTGCTCAATGGTGTATTCGCGGTGCATCTCCAGTCCGAGACGACCGGCAAAATCGATCATCACGACCGGCTCCTCTTCGATGGTGACAAGACCGATAATAAACGGCGGCATCTGCGGTAGCCACTGCACCTCGGCAAGAGGCAGCAGTCTCTCCACCTCCGTTAGGGTAAAGGCGAAGCGGTGACCCTGTACCATGAGCGGCAAGAGAGGGAGGTAGGAGCTCTTTTCCACAGCAGCAGCTTCTAAGAAAAGGGATTAGTGGTGGTGAATGGTGGCGGTGAAACGGTTCAAATGATCTCTCCCCTTAAATATTGAAACATTAAACACCTTGTCACCGCCGAAGATGTATTCGTT
>JADFYS010000453.1 GCA_015232955.1 Gammaproteobacteria bacterium | reverse complement strand
GTTGCGATCTATGAGGGAGATGAGATGAACGCTTTTGCCACTGGCTGGAACCGAAATTCGGCGCTGGTGGCGGTGAGTAGCGGTCTGCTGGGGGAGATGCGTGATGATGAGATTGAGGCGGTCCTCGCCCATGAGGTGAGCCATATCGCCAATGGCGATATGGTCACCATGGCCCTGATTCAGGGGGTGGTCAACACCTTTGTGATGGTGCTGTCGCGGGTGGTGGGACATCTGGTCGATCGCGTGGTGTTTAAGACCGAACGGGGGCATGGCCCCGCCTTCTGGATCACGACAGTGGTGGCAGAGATGGTGTTGGGGGTTCTTGCCAGTACCATCGTCTTCTGGTTTTCGCGCCAACGCGAATATCGTGCCGATGAGGGGGCAGCAGCGCTGGCGGGGAAAAAGAAGATGATAGCTGCCCTGACCCGTCTTGGTGCTGGTCAATCGCAGCCGCTGCCGGATCAGCTGGCCGCATTCGGTATTGCCGGGGGGGAAGGGTGGAGCCATCTCTTTCGCACCCACCCCTCGCTGCAGCAGCGGATCGAGCATTTAAAGCACCTTAAGTGAGATTGCCGATTCCTACGCTCTGGCGCGATCCCGAGCGGGAATCCATTAGCGTAAAATCTATCTTTGAGAACAGGTGCTGATGTGAAACTGGTGCGAGACGACAGTGAGGAGATAATCCTCTCCAATTTGGATCGACGAGGGGATGCGGTAGTCTACTCGGGAGAGGGGCGTTGAGTTGGGACACCCCCCGCATGGCCGAGGCGGGAAAGGGGGATCAAAGGATAACCACCATAGTCTACCTCCTCCAGGCGCTTTCGTTCTTTTTTGGGGTGACCTACCTTATCGCGGTGGTGATCAATTATGTCAAACTGGAGGATGTGCGCCACACCTGGCTCGCCTCTCACTTCTACTGGCAGATTAGAACCTTCTGGTACAGCCTCCTCTGGTTTGTGATCGGTTTTCTCACCTCTTTTCTGCTGGTGGGGTATCTGCTGTTGGCGTTCAATCTGCTGTGGGTCATCTACCGAATCACCAAGGGTTACCTCAGTTTGCGAGAGGGGCGGGAGATGTATACCCCGCTCTGAATTTCATAAATCGATATCCCTTTTGATTTGCAATCAATAGCTAATAACACTAATATAGAATTAACATTAATGTTTGGTGGCTGCGGCGGTCACTGGGGGAGAAGAGCAGCATGAGTAGTGACAAGAGTAAGGAGGTGGTGATTGTCGATGATGATCCTGCATTTGCCGAACTGGTCGCAGATATGGCGCGAAAAGCGGGATACGCCCCGCGAGTGACCACCACCTCGGCAGATTTTATCGAGATGATGACCACGGCACCGGCAGGGTTGGTGGTGATGGATGTGGTTCTGCCAGAGATGGATGGCAATGAGCTCCTCATCTGGCTCGCCAATCGAGGCTATCTGGCGCAGGTGATCCTGATGAGTGGCTACGATGGACGCTATCTCGCCATGACTCGGGATGTGGGGTGCGGATTTGGGATCGATATTGTCGCTACCCTCACCAAACCATTCTCTCAAGATGACTTTCAGGCAGCGCTCTCCCGGGCTGAAAATCGTGGTCAGTAGTTTGCGGGGAGGGATGACACCACAGCTTCAGGCAGAGCGGGCCGAGGCCCTGCTACAACTGCCACGAATCTCTGATGCGGAAAGAGATGAGAAGCTCTTCCTCCAGCAGGGGTTGGCCATTGCAGAGAAGCTGACGGCCAGCACCATCTCTTTTGTCCACTTCATTAACGAGAGGGAGCAGACGATTGAACTGGTTTCGTGGTCAGAAAGCACCCTAAATGCGTACTGTGAGGCGGCCTATACCAGCCACTACCCGGTGAGTGAGGCCGGTATCTGGGTCGATGCCCTGCATCAGCGACAGCCGCTGATTATTAATGACTATGCCACCTACCCTCACAAAAAGGGGCTGCCACCGGGGCACGCCGCACTGATTCGGATGGTGGTTGTTCCGGTGTTTGAGCAGCAACAGGTGGTGATGTTGCTTGGATTGGGTAATAGTCCCCAACCCTATACCGATGAAGATCTCCTCTCTGCCCAGTTGATTGCCAATGAACTGTGGAATATCGCCTGTAACCGACGCCGCTTACAGAGCCTGAATGAGACCCGGGATCTCCTCATCCGAACGCAGCAGATGGCCCATGTCGGTGGATGGGAGCTGGAACACAGCAGTGGCCGTCTTATCTGGACCGATGAGACCTACCGTATTTTTGAGCTGG
>JADFYS010000452.1 GCA_015232955.1 Gammaproteobacteria bacterium | reverse complement strand
ATGAATAGTCACTCTGTTCAAAGAGTTCACAACACACGACTGCAAGGATGCAGGAGGTAGTGCGAAGCAGGAGCCAGAGCCGAGAAGAGTCGCACCTGTCGGCTTTCTGCAACCAGCGTTTTCAGGGTTCTTGGGTATAAACGAGGGAGGAGAGGAGCTCCCCTCCCCCGTCAAGCCGTGAGCAGTGCTTACCCCAGTTCGGTATTGCCGATCTGATCCCAGTACTCTGGGGGGAGATCGTTTGCCAGCTTTAGCGCACCCTCGGCACCGGTGAAGATGACATCCTTAACACCACTCACCTTGACATCACCGTAACTGGAGAGGGCGTCGGCGATCATCTGTCCGAGGCCGCGAATGCGTGAACCGCCTCCACCAAGGATGATATTGGAGACCGCCGTCTCTTGGGTCGCAGGGTCAAAACCGCGAATCAACTTCTCCAGCTGCTCGACCATCTCGGGGACGATCGCTTCACATGCGGCACGAACCTCGGCGGTCACATCGACGGTCACCGGCTTACCCATCTCACGCAGCTCTACCTCTACCCGCTCTTTTGGCTCACCGACAAAGGCGTGCTCCTCTTTAATGCGACGGGCGATGGCGGTGGTCATCTGAATATCAGGATAGCGGCTGGTGATACTGCTGCAGAGGAGATCATCGATAAAGTTTCCGGCCTTAATCAGACTCACCTGGTCGTCCCCCTGCGGCAGACGACCCTTCATCGCACAGAGATCGGTAGTACCGGCACCAATATCGATCACCAGACAGTCGGTGAGCTGATCAAGACCATAGGCGACCATAAAGGGTTCGGAGACCACCATCGCAATATCCATCACCTGTAGCGCCATCTCCAGGACATGGTCCTGGTTCACTTTACTCGCATTGGCCGGTACCCCGATAATGGCGCAGACGCGATCACCGTCCCGTGGTTCCGCAAGAGAGACGGCATATTCGATCAGCTTCTGCGCAGCATCACGCTCCTGTTCACTCCGTCCCTGAATCACCCCATCCTTCAGCGGATAGTTGAGTTGGAGATAGGGCTTCTGTAGCGCCTCGTCACCGACAACATGGGTCGCACCCAAGAGACGCACCCCAATCAGATCCTTGGGGTAGGCGACAACCGACTCAAATACCGTCCTTGTCCCCCGATTAGATACCACCGCACTACGCGAGGTACCAAGATCAATGCCAATCAGTAAATCTTGCTGTTCCACTATGTTTACCTCTGCTCTGTATTAAAATTATCAGCCACACCAAGAAGGCCGTCTTACCGTAGAAATATACGCCCCGCTACCTGTTTACCTGTTCAATAACCGCTTGATATCCTGAATTCCGTAACGAACTCCCAGTGCCAGATAGTAGCCACTGCTCGCCATTCCCAGAAAACTTTTCTTGATGATCCTGCCCAGCCCCGACCCCAGGGTCTCCAGTTCGACATCCCGCGTCTCCCTCTTAACAGGAAGATGCTCTTTCGGGGCACGATCCATCTGTCGGGTCACGACATGGGCGGGACGGGTAGCGTGGATCTCATCCAACACCTTGGTGAAGTGGGGATCGTCCACCTCATCATCCTCATCCCCGTGGTCAGCGCCTGCACGCTCCACGACAGACGGTGCCGGTGCCGCCCTCTCCTCTGACAATACAATCTTTTCCGGGGTGACGGTGGTGACCTCATCATCATCTTCATTACGGGTCGGGATCTCCTCCCACTCACTCTCCAGCGGTTGTTTCACTGCAATCGGTTGCGGCTCTGGTGGCAGCGGTGCCTCCTTCGCTTCAAACAGCGCCTCCTCAGTCAACTGTTGCAGATCTGCGGTCACATCTTCCAACTCATCTACCACCTCATTAATCATCCTCTGCAGAGGCTCCCCATCCGCACTCTCTTGCGCCACTTCAGCTGACACCTCATCGTCCATCACGCTAAGTGCATCGCCCACAGGGGTATCAGTCGCGCTGCTTTCCCGCGCATCAACAGCTACAGGCTTATCCGCCTTTGGTTCTGGCTTTACCTCTTCTGAAACAGCGAGTTGAATCAACCCAGCACTTCCAGAAACGGGTGTGGGTTGGTCCATGTCACCAACATTCATCTCAGGTTCTATTGCTGCCTCTGGTACCGCAGCGGATCTGATTGCTGCCTCAGGTTCCGCAATGGATTGGGTTTCAGCTTCCGGTTCCACTTCAGATTCGACCACCGTTGCCATCTCTACCGCTGCAGGGGATGGTGACGGTTGCACTGAAACCGCGGCAGCCTCACTTACCGCAGCATCGGCA
>JADFYS010000451.1 GCA_015232955.1 Gammaproteobacteria bacterium | reverse complement strand
TGCTTTTTTAACCCTCACCCCTACCCTCTCCCGCTGGGAGAGGGAGATCAGGTGATGGGGTCTGAACGGTTACAATCTGCCTTGTATCATGCAGTGGCTGATAACAGCACATTGAGTCAACACACTGCCAGCTCGTACGGCCATCCTTTTCCATGATCCATGCACAGAGTGCACCACCATGCACACAGCCTAAATCGACGCCAATAGCATGTTCAAATCGTCGTGGCCCATCCCTCTTAGGCCAGACCTGATGACCAAATATAATGACACCAAATCTACCGTCATACCCTTCAGCCCAGAAGTGATGGTCTGGTTTTTCTTGCTCTAAACAAACTGGTTTGCCCTCATCATTAATATAGCGAATATGTTGAGTTTGATACCAGTGTTTTCTAGCTTTGGCAGTCCCATTACTATCACGAGGATAGACAGGTGGTAGCTGTTGCATATATTCCGGAACCCCCGCATGGACTACTATATAATCATGCTGCTGCAGACGATACCATAACCTGCTTTGTTGCAGTATCTCGATACCGGCAGGCTCTAACTCCGCAAGAAGTTCAGAAAATTGCTGCCGTGGTGCAAACTGCGCAGCCTTTTCTGGATTTTTTTGAAGGGTTGCATACCACCGAAGAAATCTCTCTTCATGATTCCCTTCTATCAACTGGACAGAGTGAAGTTTACTTATATTTCCCAGCCAGTTCACCACACCTGCTGACTTCGGGCCTTTATCAATCAAGTCACCGACGAATATAACCTCGTCATCTGCTGTCAAATGAAGATTACTAACAAGCTGTTGCAGCTCTTCAAGACACCCATGGACATCACCTATTACAATCTGACGATTCCATGTTTTCACAGGCATTACATAAACGCCTTCGCGGAAGATGGGAGCTGTAATCTTTCCAAATCCAGTTTTACGCCATTTTTCGCGAACTCACCACACATTACCGGTACCAGTTCATTACCTGTCCACGCCTCTATCACTTCCCACTGTTCTATGCTAACCGAGGCATATCCATGCGCAAGAATTGAACCATTACGAGACTGGCTCAGATCTCGAAGCCTCTCTTCTTGCTCGCGCATGAAATTGGCAACCGAGTCGTTATCCATAGCAGCAATAAGACGCCAGCTTTGAAGCAGACTCGCCTGGCGTTTTCCGTCCCTGTTGACGGGAAGATCAAATGGCAGCTGAAGTTCATGGGGCAGATCGGCTGTTTTCAATTGATGTCGGCTTTCGAGTATCCATTGCGCAGCCCACTCCCAAAGACGATAACAGCGCGCTACAGCGTCATCATATCGCTGTTGTTTTGCGCGCCGTTTTGCGTTTAGCCATAGATCAAGCCACTGGGCAGGGGCCTGGCGTTTATCATCACTGTTCAGCATTTTTAAAAAGGTTAAGGTGTAACCTATTACAGGACCTACTTTTGTCTGGTAGCGCTGTAGTAGATCGTATGCCTCTTTGTGATCAAAACGATCCCAGGCGGCAAAGGCCCGGCTTAGATCTCGAAGACGACAGTGCGTCCCATGTTGCTGTCTGTCTTGGGGAACACGAAGTTGATCTAACGATTCTGCAGCCAAATCATAGCCAAATCCTTGCCATGCGCCGACGCTGTTACCAAGCTGCTGGCTAAAACGCAGGGAATCAATCGAAACCATCGTCCCCAGCTCGGATTTATCATCGACCTTTACCAGATTACTGCGTGGACCAGTCACTACATGTAACCCCACCTGAGGAAAATCGAGTGTTGAGAGAACAAGCCCGGCAGACATTGTTTTAGTGCCCCCCGTGTAATCGGCAGTCAGATTTGCCAGAGGATAACTTTCAATCAACTCGCGAAGTCGCTGTTTAATCGATGACACCGCAGCAACCAGCTGATCCGCCTCGATCCGAACTACATCATACTGATCTCTGGTTAAATCGCACTGTGTCGGGATATTCGGTAGCGTAGGTTTGTCGTCCGAAAAACTCTTCTTAATAATAAGCCCCTTCTGCTCAATCTGTATCCAGGATCCCTTGCTACCAGTTGCGACATCATCTTCTGAACAGATAAAGCAGACATAGTCCGGCTGTAAATTTTTTATCGCCGTAACGATGGGTTGATGACTCCCTCCTACTGTAAAAACAACAATTTCTTTCATATGAATTACCTGTTTATAGTTTAAAGATAAACTGCAAGCGCGAGCCATTTACACCCTTGGAAACACTGGATTTCAAGGAGTCGAGAAGTGTGGTTATTTAAGGCATGAAGCCGCATGAATAGTCATTTTATTCAAAGGCT
>JADFYS010000450.1 GCA_015232955.1 Gammaproteobacteria bacterium | reverse complement strand
GCAGTGACCACTACCTGGTGGAGGTGAGCGACCACGGCTCGGGGATTCCCGAAGAGTTTAAGAGTAAAATTTTTGGCAAATTCTCCCAAGCGGACTCCTCCGACACCCGCAAGGCGGGGGGAACCGGTCTCGGGCTAAGTATCGCCAAGGCGATCGTCGAAAAACATGGCGGGGAGATCGACTTTACAAGCAGTCCCAATCACGGCACCTGTTTCTTTTTTCATCTTCCACATCACAAGCCACACCCCCTATCTGAGCAAGAAAACGGGGATGATTGCCAATTTCGCATCCTGATCTGCGAGGATAACCGCGATATCTCAAAACTACTGGAGTTGATGTTGCAACAGGACGGTTTCTGCACCGACACCGCCTTTACCGCCGCGGAAGCGGAACAGAAGGTGATTAGCGAGCACTACGACGCCATGACCCTGGATCTCGACCTTCCCGACAAAAGCGGTCTCCAACTGCTACAGGAGTTGCGCTCAAGAGCGGAGTGCTGTGATCTCCCGATCATTGTCGTCTCTGCCAACGCCCATCAGGGCGAACTTGAAGTCAATGGCGAGCTGCTCGGGGTGGTGGACTGGCACAATAAACCGATCGATCAGGCGCGCCTCTCGGTAGAGTTAAAACTGGCGATAACCAATAGCAGCCACCACACCAATCGCATCCTCCATGTCGAAGATGATCCCGATATCCGGGATGTGGTTGCAGCCATCATCTCCAATCTGGCTGAAGTGACCCCGGTGGAGACCTTAAGCAGAGCCAAGGAGCGGGTTCGCAGTGAACTCTATGATCTCATTATCCTTGATCTCTCCCTTCCGGATGGGGCGGGTGAAGATCTGATCCCGTTCACCAAAGAGACCCTCAACCACGAAACCCCGGTCATCGTCTTCTCTGCCAGTGAACTCTCCTCTGAAAAGCTGGAGGATGTGCGGGCGGCACTGGTGAAATCGAAGACCTCCAATGAGCAGCTGGCAGCCCGTATCCGAAAAGCGATCCACTCCAGAAATGCGAATACTCTTCCCCCATCCACTTCAACCTCAACCTGATTTAAGGAGATAACCACCATGGCAGAACTGCAACGCATCCTCCATGTAGACGACGAACCCGACATCCAGGAGGTCGCCAGTATGACCCTTGAGGCCATTGGTGGCTTCACCGTAGTCACCTGCAACTCAGGGAGTGAGGCGCTGGAGAGGGTGGCAGAGGTCAATCCCGATATCATCCTCCTCGATGTGATGATGCCGGGGATGGATGGCCCCACCACCCTGAAAGAGCTGCGCAAAAGAGAGGATGTTGCCGCAATTCCGGTGATATTCATGACCGCCAAGGTGCAGTCACATGAGATTGACGGCTATATCGAACTGGGTGCTGCAGGGGTGATCACCAAACCCTTTGATCCGATGGAGCTGAGTGACAAGGTGCGGGAGATCTGGCACAGCTGTCAGAGCTGAATATCGCTATTTGCATTAAGCGATATCTCCGGAACTGACCACTATCCATTGACACACTGCCAACTGGTTTCTTGCGGTGAAATAACACCTCTTGAGTTGCTAGCAAAAAAGGATCGTTAATGATGATAGGTTCGGGGAGGGTACGCAAGATGAGGAGCGAGGCGGGGGCGGTGGTGAACTACTATCTCCCTCTGGGTGAAGAGGAGATCCCCCTTAACCCACTGTTGGGGGAGAAGATCTCTCTCTCTACCGACGGTTCGATCCGCTGTATCGCCTGTGGTCGCAGCAGCAAAAAGAGCTTTAATCAGGGCTACTGTTACCCCTGTTTTCGGGATCTGCCGCAGTGTGATCGCTGCATCGTCCGTCCCGAGTTGTGCCACTACCATCACGGCAGCTGTCGTGACGCTGCGTGGGGTGAGCGCCACTGTCTTCAGGAACATGTCGTCTATCTTGCCAACACCTCCGGACTGAAGGTGGGGATCACCCGCGCCACCCAGATCCCGACCCGCTGGATCGATCAGGGGGCGACCGCGGCTATCCCCATCTTTCGGGTGCGGGAGCGGCTGCTGTCGGGAGAGATTGAGGTGGCACTCAAGGCGTATGTGGCCGACAAAACTGCTTGGCAGCGAATGTTAAAGGGGGAGGGCGCTGCCGTCGATCTCCTGCAGGCGCGGCAGCAGTTGCTGCAGCAGTGTGCGGATGTACTGGCAGAGGTTGTATCGAGATGGGGAGAAGATGCGCTCCAACTGCAAGATGGGGAGCAGCCGCAGCGGTTCAACTATCCCATGATCCTAAAATCCGCAGTTGACCGCTGTACATATCTATCAAC
>JADFYS010000044.1 GCA_015232955.1 Gammaproteobacteria bacterium | reverse complement strand
AATTCCGACGATTCTGCGTGAGGAGCAGGGGCTGGCAGCGGCCTTCCCTCAAGAGTGGCCTCAGTTTATCGCCACCACCCCCCGTTTTTTCCCCCGATTCTGGAGGCTAGCAGCATTAAAGGGGATTCGCTGGGATCGACAGCAGTGGTTGCGCAACCGGGAGTATCAGGCGCTGTTAACCGTGCTGCTGGTGCTGCTATTACTCCATCTCTACGCGGAGTAGCGGCCATTTTGCCTCTTCATTCTGGCTGTTTTTGGTGGTTCTGTTTTGGCATGACCACTCGGTACTCTCTCTCCTCTTTTCTCCTCTGGATCTCTTGGAAATCCCCCCTAGCCCCCCTTTTTCAAAGGGGGGGATCTTCGGATGGTTGGGTTTGGTGTGATACCTGTTTATGAACTTTGGTTCAAGAAGAGAGGGGAGAGGGGTGTGGTGAAATGGGTTGAGGGGGATCTCCACACCCGCGGACTATCCCTACTCACCTTTCTCTACGCCGCCCTGCTTCAGTTGGAGAGCCACGGCTCTCTTGCGGTGGCAGTGGTGCTGCTGCTCTATGCCTTGAGTCAGGTGGGCCATTGGCGTTGGAGTGCTGTTGACCCTTTTGGCCGCACCTTTATCTATCTCTTGCTACTGCAGTTTGTTGCTGCAGTTCCGATCTTTCTCCACAGCGGTCTGCAGCTGCGACTGCTTGAGGGGGGAGGGCGCTATCTGGTGTTGGCAGCGGTGGTCGTTGTTCTGGCCTCGAGATTAAGACGGCAGCTCTACTCCCCGCTTCTGGGGGGGGTGGTGGTTACAGCGTTTGTCGGGGGAGGGATCGCCCTCTATCAGTACTATCTCCTCGGTTATGAGCGGGCGCTTCTCTATCAAGGGGCGATTTTTGCTTCGCTGATTGCAGTGGTGACACTCCTTACCCTTGGGGTGGCTCTCCCACTGCTGCAGCAACTTCAGCGGTGGCGAAGGGTGGTCTCTCTTCTGTGGATTGCGGCCCTGATGTTCGCTCTCTTCACCCTCTTTGCCACCGGGACCAAAAGTGCCATAGTGACCCTGTTGGTGGTCTCCTGGCTGATGGTTTTTCTCCTTCTCCCCCGTCTCGGTCACCGTTGGCGTCTCCTTCTGCTGCTGGTGGCACTACTTCCGCCACTGCTGGCTTACAAGAGTATGCCGATTGTGGAGCAGCGGATCGACAACGCCTGGTATGCCTTGGCGCAGATCGTTAGTGGCGAAGAGAGTGAGCATACTCAGCGCTATCTCGATTACAGTACGGTGACCCGTTATGAGCAGATGAAGTTTGGGTTTCTGGTACTCAGAGAGCGCCCCTGGAGCGGGATGACCGATGGCGAGCGGGTGGAGTTCTATCAACAGCTGGTGACGGCGGGTGAGGTGATCAAGTATCGTCATCTACCCGAGCGGGGCTGGGGGGCTGCAGAGGTTTGGGCCGACTGGCAACAGGATCCGGAGAAGCCCGACTGGGGTCATGCCCACAACGAGTGGCTTGAGATGGGGGCATCCAAGGGGATCTTGGGCGTGGTCGCGCTGCTTCTGCTCTATCTGTTACCGTTTCGCTATTTTTTCAGCAAAAGAGAGGACCCTTCGCTCTGGGTGCGGGTCATGGCACGAAATGGGGTTGTGCTGGTTCTCGCCTATTTTGTTTTTGGATGGACTGAGATCCCGTTGCAGGTGAAGACGACAGCGGTGCTCTATACGCTGTTTATCACGCTTCTCTGGGCCTCGATTCGGGTGGTTGAGCGGGGGCAAGTGGGGAGTCAGAGCGATATCAGATGAATATTACGGCAATCATTATCGCCTGTAACGAAGCGGAGAATATCGTCGCTGCCATCGTCTCCGCGCAACAGATCTGTTCCGAAGTGATCGTTGTGGTCGATAGCAAGACTTCTGACAATACGGCACAACTCGCCTCTGGGCAGGGGGCGAGGGTGGTTCATCAGCCCTATCTCGGAGATGGTCCGCAAAAGGCGTTTGCGGTGCCGATGGCGGGTAGTGACTGGATACTGGCTCTCGATGCCGACGAACGGCTCGAGGAGGATGCGGTGGCGGCCATTGAAAAACTCTCTCTTGCAGAGGGGGATGTTGATGGCTACGCCTTTCGTCGCCGCAACTATGTCGGAGACCACTGGATTCAGGCTGCCGGTTTCTATCCCGATCGCGTAGTACGCCT
This sequence comes from Gammaproteobacteria bacterium, assembly GCA_015232955.1. Lineage (GTDB taxonomy): Bacteria > Pseudomonadota > Gammaproteobacteria > Thiohalomonadales > Thiohalomonadaceae > JADFYS01. Next base: position 8,493 of record JADFYS010000044.1, on the reverse strand, counting down.
CTATCACCGGCAGCGGGCGGGATATCTGCCGCGGAAGGCCCACTCCAGGGTGGAGGCGAAAAGGGTGGTTGAGCTGCAGTGTCACCTCGCCCACTACACCTATCGCGACTACAGCCACTGGATAGAGCGCATCAACGCCTTAAGTAGCCGTGATGCGTGGGCGATGTATGAGCGGGGCAAGGGGCCATCCGCAACTGCGCCGCTGCTCCATGCCCTTACCGCGCTGCTGCGTAAATTGATCTTTAAAGGGGGGATCTTTCAGGGAATGGATGGACAGACCGTCGCTCTTACCACCGCTTTTCACGCCTATATGAAGTATATGAAGCTCAATGAACTTCATCGCAAGCGCGACAGAGATGCGGCTATCGTCGATAGTGGGGAGGAGGGGAAGTGAGGATTATGGAACTCTGTCTCTCCCCCGATCTCGGCGGGTTGGAACTCTATATGCAGCGCTGCTGCAGTCAGTTGGGGCCAGAGGTTGTTGCCGTTGTCGCGCAAACGGGAAAGCTCTACCCCCGTCTTCTCGACTCCGGAGTTGAGACCCACACCCTGAAGCGAAGAAGTCGGCCGTTACCACTCTTTGCGGCCAAACGGTTGGCTCTGCTGCTGGATGCGCTGGAGATCGATCTCCTTCATATCCACTGGACCAATGATATTCCGCTGGCAGCACTGGCAAAACGGTTCTCTAGCCGTCCTATCCGGCTGATCTCAACCCGGCAGATGCAGATTACCCGTCCCAAAAAGGATCTCTATCACGACTTTCTCTACCGTCAGATCGATCTCCATCTGGCGATTACCGCCGCTCTTGCACGGACGATGCGCCAGATGCTCAATCCGTTACTGGCCGAACGGGTGAAAACACTCTACTACGGGGTGCCCTCTCCCGAAAACTGGCTCACCAGTGATGAACGGCTGCAGTTGCGGCAGGAGCTGGGGCTGGACTCTTCCACCTTTGTTGTCTCTCTGGTGGGACGGATCAAACGCTATAAGGGGCAGCATCTGCTGGTGGAGGCGATCGGTCGGGCCATTGATGCGGGTGAAGATGTCGCCGCAGTCATGGTCGGTCACGCCATCGAGGCGGAGTATCTCGCCCAACTGCGGCAGGAGGTGGTCTCCCGAGGCTGGCAGCAGCGAATTCTGTTCCAGGATTTTTGTGACAATCCCCAAGGGTTGATGCAGGCTTGTGACTGTGTAGTTTTAACCACAGTGGAAGAGACTTTTGGTCTGGTGCTGATCGAGGCGATGCGGGCCGGGGTGGCGGTGGTGGGGAGTGATCGTGGTGGGGTGCCGGAGATTATCGAACATGAAGAGAGTGGACTCCTCTTCTGCTCCGGGGATAGCGATGACCTCTACCAGCAGCTGCAGCGGTTATGGCGGGATCCACAATGGCGTCAGGAGTTGGCGCGAGCGGGAAGGGTTAGAGGAGATCGGCTATTTGCCGAGGATCTCCATTTTCAGGAGCTGCGGAATTTGCTACAGCAATAACACTAACTTGCATGAGTGGGGTGGCGTCACCCTCGATAATGAAATGTCTTTCACGCTAACTCTGTTGACGAAGGTGGTGACGGATTGCGGTGATCGCCTCCTCCAGATTGCAGGCTGTAACCGCTTCTGCTGCAGCCGAGGGGGGAGGGGTAAAGACCAATCTTCGCTCCGGGGCGTTCAGCGTCTGCCAGCGGAGGGGGGTGGCTGAACGGTGACGGGGATAAAAAGCGGCCGTAGAGATATTGAGAGCACCGGCGATATGGAGTGGACCGGTTGAACCGGAGATAAAGAGATCCGCAAGTTGCAGAGTACGGGCAAAAGGGATCAGACCGGCTGTAGAGTGGTAGAGGGTCACCGGGAGTTCGACTCCGGAGGTAGCGATACGAAATACCACCTCCTGCGCCACTTTCTCCTCCCCGGGACCGGCCACTATGACCAGTGAACAGGGTTCACGCCCCAGCTCAACAGCGAGCGCTGCATACTGATCCGGTCTCAGGTTATTGGCAGATCCGCCGCTTCCCGGGTGGATAAAGAGCAGACTCCTCTCTGGCGGTAGCTGGTGTTGAAGGCAGAACCGTTCTCTCTCTACAGAGAGATCTCCATCCAGGCGGAGTATCGGGCGTTCAATCTCCGATGGCAGGAGATCATCCCCTTGTTCGCTTCGCGACTCCAGAGTGATCCCAAGATAGTTCTGGAGGAGATACTCCCCGAGATCGAGGTTATAGGCGTACTCCGGTTTGTGTGAGCGGGAGCGGCGCTGACGCAGGCGGTGGTTGTAACAGAACTGAAAAATTTTGGTTGCCGGGGCGAGGCGATAGGGGATGCCGCTTAGACAGCCACTCAAGGCGACTCGGCCACTGGAGAAGAGGGTGAGGAGGATATCGTAATCGCCAAAGCGAAATGTATGGTGAAGCGATTGGAGATCCCGGAACAGATTCTGCCCCGGGGTATCGATGACCACCGCATCGATCCATGGTGACGCCTCGGCCAGGGGTGCGGTATAAGAGGGGACCAGCGCAGTGAGGTGGAGGTGCGGTGCGTAGTGTTTGAGCAGGGCAAACAGCGGCAGCGCAAGGACAAAATCCCCCAGTTTGTCGTTGCGGACAATGAGTACTCTGGTTGAGGTCACTGCTCAATACCCTTTGCACAGAAGGGGTCTGGTGACTGTTGCGTGAGTGCGAATATCTTTTGATTCTGTTGACTGAGTTGGTAATGGCGGGGGTGCGCAGTTCATGGCTGACCGTGGAGATAAACTCGCTCTTCATCCGCTCCGCCTCTTTGCGCTCACTGATATCACGGACGATACCGACGAAGTTGGCCTCCCCTTCCTGAATCATCTCCGAGACTGCCAGCTCCATGGCAAAGATGGAGCCATCTTTGCGTTGACCACTGACCTCACGACCGATGCCGATAATCCTCGCCTCGCCGGTCTGGCGAAAGTGGTCGAGATAGCCGTCGTGGGCGTCGCGATAGGGGTTGGGCATCAACATCTTGATATTGTTGCCGATGACCTCTCTCTTGTCATAACCAAACAGCCGTTCTGCTGCCGGATTGCAGGAGGTGACAATACCGTAGCGATCGATGGTGAGGATACCGTCTACGGCAGTGTTGACGATGGCATTCATTCGGATGTCGCGCTCCCGCAGACTCTGCTCCTGCTTTTGGGCGCCGATGATGTTGGCACAGGCGGTCGCAAGTGGAGAGAGAAAATGGACCAGCGACTGGTCATAACCACCACTGCGGTTGGCAACAGCGATCACCCCTACCAGCAGCTCGCCGTAAAAGAGGGGGAGACCGAGGAAGGCGTTTAGCGGGGGGTGGCCGGGAGGAAGACCGCAGCTTCGGGGATCACTTTGAGGCTGGTTGGCGATCACCACCTCTTCCCCAGTGATGACAGCCCCGAAGAGGGTGTTGAGATTGCGAAACTCCATTCCCCGAGGCGCATGCTCCTGGTAGAAGGCCTCTCTCTCCTCATTCCAGGCGATATTGGTGATGCCATAGGTTTTGAGATAGCGCTGGCCAGTGGGATCGGTCAGCACCTCGGCAATAAAGCCGTAGTCACTTCCCGAGAGGCGGAGAATATCATCGAGGATCGACTCAAAGACCACTTTCGGATCGTGTTGGGAGATAAATTCTGCCTGCGCCTTCTCCACCACCTGAATCAGATCCACATTCTGTGCGGATGCGTTTTGAAGCTGTTTTTGAGTGGTGATATCACGGGCGATCTTTGCCGCCCCCACCGTTTTACCATCTTCGTCGCGAATGGGGGAGACGGTGATAGAGACAGTGATACGATTGCCACTCTTGGTGAGGCGTTCAGCCTCCATATGGCTGATAGCCCTGCCTTGAGAGAGGTGTGAGAGGAGTCTCTGCTCCTCTTCAGCACAATCTTCAGGGAGGAGCATTCGGGTCGGCTGACCAATCGCCTCTTCGGAACTGTAGCCGAAGATGGTCTCTGCCGCCCGGTTCCAGCTGGTGATAATACCCTCGACGGTGATGGAGATGATGGCATCATCCGTGGCGTGGATGATCTCTGCAAAGCGGGAGAGTTCGATCTCATTGCGTCGCCGTTGTGTAATATCGCTCTCAATCGCCACAAAATTGACCAGTTGTTGCTGATCATCAAAGATCGGCTGGATAGTGATCTCCAGCCAGTAGGGGGTTCCTGTGCGGTGGTAGTTGAGAATCGTGGTGGTGATCGCCTCTTTTCTGGCGATCGCCTCGCGGAGCTGGTTTACGGTTCGGGGATCGGTGTCTGGACCCTGAAGAAGGGCGCCCGGTTTTTTGCCCACCACCTCAGCAAGGGTATAGCCGGTGATCTCTTCAAACCCCTGGTTGACCCGAATAATGTGACCCTCGGGATCGGTGATGACCACCGCATTACTGGTGTGTCGCGCCACCAGGGCGAGAAGACGGCTCTCCGCTTCGGCCTGTAAGAGCCGGGTGCGATCCATCTCCGATTCAACCGCATCGGCGAGATCCCGCAGCGCGGCAGTGTCCTCGGCCGAAAACTGGCGTGGCTCGGGGCTAATGATACAGAGCGTTCCGAGCCGCTGCCCGCTCTTATCATGAAGTGGTGCCCCGGCATAAAAACGGATCTCAGGGCCACCGATGACAAGGGGATTATCGCAAAAGCGTGGATCCTCGAGGGCGTTGGGGATGACGAGGATCTCCTCCTGAAGGATGGCATGGCCGCAGAAGGAGATATCGCGTGGGGTCTCTAACGCCTCGAGACCCTGTCGTGACTTGAACCATTGGCGGTTCTCATCCACCAGACTCACCAAGGCGATAGGGACTTGAAAATAGCGTTGCGCAGTGCGGGTGAGACGGTCAAAACGATCTTCAGCTGCGGTGTCGAGAAGTGAGAGAACGCGCAGGGCCTGAAGTCGATCCCTCTCATCTGCTGGAATGGGCGGGGCTTGCATGGTTGGTCTCCTTCGGTGGTCGCTGCTCTCATTGCCCCACGCCTGCTATTGGTGAAGGGATCTTGGGTGCGCGGGATCATAACAGATAGTGGATTCAAACTTTACATCGACAATGCGCTGACAGTAGATTACGACCACGCTGAGTCTGAGTAACCGTTCAGACCCCCCTGCTTTTTTAACCCTCACCCCTACCCTCTCCCGCTGGGAGAGGGAGATCAGGTGATGGGGTCTGAACGGTTACGAGTCTGATGGGGGGATTCTTCCGACTTGACACCTATACGATTTGGGTTAGGATTGACTGGGGGGCATTGGTGACCCCCATACCTTCCATACTCGTAATCGCCACTTCGGTTCTGAACTCCTCTATGGTCTGAACACTCAGTATACGGACACGCCCATCATGCAGCGACTCATCTGCCTCTCCCTATTCGCGTTCACTCTGTTATCGCTTGCTCCCCCGCTATATGCAGAGAAAACGCTGGTTTTCTCCACTTTCCCCTCCTCTGGATTGGGACAAATATTCACCACGGTACTTACCGAGGCGTATCAACCACTCGCTATTCCCATCGAGCTGAGCGAGCAACCTGCAGACAGAGCGCTGAAGATGGCCGATGCCGGTATCGTAGACGGCGAGGCGGGCAGATTATCTGTGGTGGAAAACATCACCCGTAACCTCATCCGGGTGCCGGTCCCCATCTTCCACATGCGCGCCTTTGCCTACAGCAAGAGTGGCCAGCTCCCCATTAATGGCTACGACTCACTGGCCCCTTATCGCATCGCTGTTCTCAGGGGCTATAAGCAGGCGCTGAAGATGACCCAGGGGATGCAGCGCGAGATTGTAGACGACTATCAGCAGCTGCGTGGACTACTGGAAAATGGACGGGTCGATGTGGTGATCTTGACCGAAGTGGATGCCCTGAACACCTTTGGTGAACTACTCGGCACTACCATCCACCCGATCCAGCCACCCATTAACCAGGGGGAGATGTACCACTACCTCCATCAGTCGCATCAGGCGCTCCTTCCCCGCATTACCGCCTCACTACAGAAGATGGAGCAGTCAGGGCGCATTCGGGAGATTGCGCAAGCGTATTATCGTTCGTTTCAGAGGTAGCCCACGCTCAATATGAAGACACTTCCAGTCCACCGTCGCTTGACCTACTTTGTGGCACTGGTGGTGGTGGTCGTCAGCGCCGTCATCTCTATAGCAACCACCCTGTTTGAGGTTACCGCCAAGCGTGAAGAGGGTCTGCAGGCGATTGAACAGAGCTTCCGCTATCTGAGTACAGCGCCACTGCCCTCTATTGAGCAGGCACTCTGGGTCGGAAATCAGCAGCAACTTCAGCTACAGCTAGAGGCACTGCTTGAACTGCCCTATATCGAGCGTCTCTCGGTGACCAACGAGAATGGCCGCACCTTTGCAAGCGGCGAGGTCCGCTCTGTCGAAGTGATTGAGCGCCAATATCCTCTTCAGTACCCCTTTCGCAACGATAGCCTCTCTCTTGGGACGCTGACTGCCACTGCAGGTAGAGATCAGCTGTTGGCGGGGTTGAAACATCAGGCATGGCGTCTCTTTCTCTTTAACCTGATTGAGCTCACCATCATCGCCACTATCCTGATATGGCTTATTCGCCAGCTCATTGGCAGACCACTTGAGCAGCTTGCAGACTATCTGCAGCGGGTTGACCTCAGAAGTGGCGAGAACTCTCCCTTACAGCTCAAGACTCACCCCTTCTCACACCGGCAAAACGAACTCGGTATCGTCGAGGAGGCGGTCAACCGTATGGTTGACCGCTGGAGTCTCACCCATAGCGAACTGGAATCCCAGGTTGAATCCAGAACCCTTTCGTTAACGCAAGAGATTGCCACGCGCAGAGATCTCGAACGGGACTTACGACAGCAGCATCAACGCCTACTGGCAATTTTAGAGGCGATCCCCGTCCCGCTCGCCATCAATAACAGTGAACAGCAGATCACCTATCTCAATCCAGCCTTTCACAACACCTTCGGCTACACCCGGGAAGAGCTCCCCCACCTCGCTCAGTGGTGGCCGCTCGCCTATCCCGATCCCGAATACCGGCAGTGGGTAAGCGATAACTGGCAGAAGCGCCTCGAAGAGGCGGCGCAGCAGCAGCGACCCTTTGAACCGATGGAGTTGACACTGCACACCAAGGGTGGTGAGGCACGCAACATCGTCGCCAGTGTCGCCTCACTTGGGGAGCAGAGCGATGAACACCTCGTTATTCTTCACGACATCACCGTCCTGCTGAGAGGGCGGGAGCGGTTTAGGCGGATATTGGATGCGATGCCGGTTGCCATTGGTGCCTACAACGAGCAGATGGAGATCACCTACATCAACCCCGCCTTTCAGCGGACCTTCGGTTACACGCTGGAGGATATTCCCCACATGGATATCTTTTGGCCACTTGCATTTCCTGACCCAACATACCGGGCCTGGGTTTTTGCAACCTGGAGCGAACGGGTGCGCGTTGCACAGCAGAGCCAAACGCCCTCTGTGCCACTGGAGGTGACCATGCATACCAAGGATGGCAACAGCCGGGAGATCATCGCAGCCGCGTCCTCAAGCCTCAGCCAACCGGTTGAGCATCTGGCGACCCTCTATGACATCACCGAACGAAAGGCGATGGAGAGGCGGCTAGAGAGGTTCAGCCGTAACTTCGAGGCATTTCTCGACCAGACTACGGATTTCGTCTACTTTAAAGATGAGAAGAGCCGCCTCCTCTTCTGTAGTCAGACCCTTGCGGCCATCACCGGTCATGGCCACTGGAAGGAGATGATCGGCAAGCACGACCGCGAGATTTTCCCGGCGGAGACCGCAGCAATTTACGAAGAGGAGGAGCGCCTCATCTTTACCGAGGGGAAGCCGCTGCTCCATCGCGTCGATCCCTACTTTGATGAGGCGGGCGAGAAGGGTTTCGTCCTCACCAACAAATGGCCGCTGCAAAACGAAAGTGGTGCGGTGATCGGTGTTTTTGGTATCTCCCGCGACATCACCGAGCAGCAGCGAGCAGCACAAGCGCTGGCAGAGAGCGAGAGTAAGTTGCGTGGTCTCTATGAACTCTCCCAGCTCGGGATCGCTTTAAACACTATGGATGGGCGGTTTCTCGAGTTCAATCCCTCGTTTGCGCGGCTGACCGGCTACAGTTCCGAGGAGCTGCTCTCCATCGATCACTGGACACTCACCCCTGAGAAATACCGACCCCAGGAGGAGGAACAGCTTAAGTTGTTAACCTCTACCGGTCATTATGGCCCCTACGAGAAAGAGTACCGCTGCAAAAATGGCACCCTCATCCCTGTCAGCCTCACCGGAATCCTGCTGGAATCGGAGGGGGCGGAGCAGCGTATCTGGTCCATCGTCGAAGATATCAGCAGCAAAAAGGCCTATCAGGAGCAACTGGAGTATATCGCCCACTATGATACCCTGACCAAACTGCCCAACCGCCTGCTGTTAGCGGATCGTCTGCAGCAGAGTATGCGCCAGGCGAGTCGACGCCAGCAGTTACTGGCCGTGGTCTATATCGATCTGGATGGCTTTAAAGAGGTCAACGACACCTATGGTCAT
>JADFYS010000449.1 GCA_015232955.1 Gammaproteobacteria bacterium | reverse complement strand
GATCTATCCCCATAGAGCATCCCTATATACTGGTAGAATCTGAAAGCCGGCACCTCATCCCAGCGTTTGAAGGCCGCTTTTGCCAGCGCCTCTAGCAGTTGTCCCAAGTCGTGATCCCAGAGGAAGTGGCAGAACTGCAGTGTCGTCTCTGGTGTGGTCTCCTCCAGGAGCAGAAGCAGAGGTTTGCGCCAACCATCCAGGGTCATCTCCAGTACTTTCGACGGAAGATCGGGGCCCATCTGCTGAAGATAGTGGAGCAGCACTGCCATACCAGCCCCCGTACAGGGCTGTTGTGTTGTCAGCAGCGGTTCTACCCTCACTTTCAACCTCGACCTGCCGGAGTTTCCGGGGAGGCTGAGAATATTCCGGCTATCGAGATCACACAACTTCGCCTGAAGATCGATCACCATATAGATCACACAGGGGTTACTCTCCCGTGCAACCACCAACTCCAGCTCGCGCCGCGCCTCCGCAGCCTGATCCAAAAGCCCCTCTTCGGTGGTAGAACGAACATAGGCGGCCAGCGCCCGATTGATGGTCAGGAAGAGATCTCCCTCTCCCCGTTGATAGCGGGCTGCTGCAAGCAGCTCCCGATCCACCAGATGGAATTTTCGCTGCTTTAAAACCTTACGAAAGTGGCCGAGATGGGAGGCGATCAACATCTCACGCGCCACAACATTGATAGGATCCAGGGCCAACACTCTCTGCGCTAAGGCCACGGCCTTTTTATAACTCTTGCGCTTGCGTTCATTGGCCATCGCCAGAAGAAGGAGCTTGAGATCCTCCGGAAACTGGCGCAACGCGAGATCAAGCATCGTCTTAATCTCTCGCTGGTGGTAGCTGTAAAAGTCACTATCGTTAAGAAAGTCGAGATAAGCCTGATAAAAACGGGGATCCAGAGTGATCACTCTGTTCAGGAGCTCGGCAACAATACGGCCATAATTTACATCCCCCGTATCCCGAAGCAGACGAGAAGAGCGGTGGAGGGCGTCGGCGATGATCAACCGCTGCTTCTCATCCTCCTCATCCAGCTCTGAGGCGAAGGCCTCCCAATGTTCTGAAGCAAACAGAAGATCATGATCCTCTTCAAATAACAGGGCATGGTAGTGTTCATCTTCGTCCTCGGTCAAAGAGCCCAACACCTCTTCATAACGGTAGCGCTTCTCATCACCCAACAGTGGCAACCAACGAAACAGCTGTTGGCGAACATACTCTGTTCCGATCAGGTGATGGTGGCGCAGCATCAGCTCAAACAGACCATGACTCTTCCCGGTCAACGCCTGAAGACGCGACAGAAGAGAGAAGATCTGACCATCGACCCCCGAAACCGCATCAAAAAAAGGCTCCTGCCCCTTTTTTATCACCCTCACGCCACTACTGGCGATAAGCTGCTCCCGCCCCTGAAGAAGCTGTGCAACCCGGGCAAAGGGGCTCCCCCGCCCCAGCCGCTGCAGGATCTGCTCCAGCGCAGCCTCATCCCCCGCCTCCCGCTTTAACAGCGCCTTAATCAACAGGACCAACAGACGGTAGGGGGATTGGTAGGAGATTTGGCGTAACGGCTCGCGCAGCGCCTCCTCGCTCGCCCCCTGACAGTATGCCTCCAGTAACGCCTCTGCCGCCTCCAGCTGCGCTAGCCAGGGCGACTCGGGATCGAGATTCTGGCGCAGAGTCGGGTCGCTAAGGAGGATAACCGCCAGTTCGCTCTCAGCTTTGCGATACCCCTTCTCTTTCTGCAGTCGATCGTGATTTGCAACAGATAGATTGAGGGCGCGCAGTTGCCGTCCAGCAGCGATCAACCAACCGAGATAGTCACCCAGGGTTGGATCCTCCTCAAGAGGGATAGCGGCACTGCGCGACTCCCACTGTAGCGCCGCATCACGGAACTTCCCCTCCTGCGCCAGCTGTCGTGACTGCTGTAGCTGCAGCTCTGCCAGAAGCAGACCATTATCCGGGGTTGGATCACGCCGTAGCAGCTCTTTCTGGATGGTGATCGCCTTCAGCCAATCCCGCTCCTCTGTCAGCTGATTCCGCTGCAGCTGCAGCGCCTCCACCGGCTGCTGCCGCAGCTGAACCTTTCCCCCTTTTGCTGACTTAAGTCGCGACCCTTTACGCTTAGCCATGGTCGGAGTCACCTCTACAATCGGTTTTCAATGGACAGTTCCCCCACAGGTACGGTATCTGAATCTAATTGAGCCTGCCGTGGCACTGTTTATACTTCTTTCCGGAGCCGCAGGGGCACGGCTCATTCCGCCCCACCTTGCGCCCTTCCCGAACAAACGGCTGCGGG
>JADFYS010000448.1 GCA_015232955.1 Gammaproteobacteria bacterium | reverse complement strand
CACCATGCCATCGATGCTCACCCTGAATGAGGAGATCATTCGTCAGGACTGCCTCTGTTATCTGATGGAGCGGATGGATGCTGGCGCGATAGAGGCGTAATCTTTAGAAAATACCCAACGATATTGTTGAACTTTCCCGGTGGGAGGGGCGCCCGCTGGCGCGATTGCGGTTATACTGCGTTCTCACACTATTTTACGATGATTGAGGGAGACCCATGGCAGAAGAGAAGCCTACCGCTGAAGAGTACAACCAACTCTCCGCCCGTTTTGTAGAGTTGGCCAACGAGATGAAGAATGAGGGTAAGGATATCAGTATGGTTAGCGCGGCGCTGATGTCCGCCAGCGGGATCTACGCCACTTTTGTCGCCTCTGGGGGGATGAATGAGGGTTACCTCAAGCCTCAGGGTGTGGATCGTGTTGTGTTGGCCTATCGCGCGAATCTTGAAAGTATTCAGAGATTTAAAAAGCAGCAACTCAATCCCGATGACGAAGGGTAAACGGGGCGTAGTTAAAGCTGAGCAGTAGCTGCCAGAGGCTGATCCTGCGTTCGGCCTGAATTTTCTTCCGTGCGTGAACCATTGGCCGTACGCCGCGCCAGGCATCTCTCTTCGCTTTGAGGTAGGGCCTCGCCTCCCCCTTGATCAGAAAGACGGGGAAAATGGCGGTAATGGTAAAGAGGTGGATCGGCAGTAGTAGTGGTAACAGCGGGGTGGGACAGTTTTTGATAAAGACCCACTCCAGATTACGATGGCTGTGATAGATAGTGAATTGGCTGCGGCTGCCACTAATCGCGGAGCCGACATGATGGGCGACACTGTCAGGGACATAGAGCGAGGTGCGGCCTCTGAGGCGGAGGCGGTAGCCGAGATCGATATCTTCTCCGTAACAGAAAAAGCGCTCATCGAAACCGCCTGCCTCAAGCAGATGTTCGCGGCGATAGAGTGCTGCACCAGCGCAGGGGGAGAAGATTGCGCACGGTTGAAGATCCTCGGCGGTGGCGGCTTGTTGGTGGTGACGCCGCCAGTAGAGGCCAGAGATGTGGTACTCATCCCCGGCACCATCGACGAGTTCCGGGGTGTCGGCAACCAGCATTCGCGATCCATAGCTACTGTATTGGGGGGAGTGCTCTGCAGCGGTGATGAGGCGCTGTAACCAGTCAGGCTGGGGAAAGCAGTCTGGGTTGAGCAGAGCGAGGAGTGGGGTCTTGACTTGCTGGATGGCCAGGTTATTGGCGGCGGCAAAACCGATATTTTTCTTTTGGGATAACAAGGTGATGCGCGGAGTCATGAGTTCTGGGAGGTTACGAGAACCATCACTGCTTGCGTTGTCAACTACAATTATTTCATCTGGTTGCAGGCTTTGTTTAAAAAGTGCAAGAAGTGTTCGACCCAGAAGCTCACCTGCATTATAATTGACGATGATTACGGTGACACCCAGGTGGCTGGTTGGTTTCAACTCTATCTGCTCCGGTGCGCTGTAAGACTCCCTGAAAGCATACCATGTTACCGTTTTAGATGGGGGTAACTGCTTGCTAAGAGGTGAATCGGCGTGTAGTGTTTGCTCACAAACTGATAATACTTAATAACAAACGAGACAGTAATGCAGAGAAACTTTTTGGTTGAAGATCAGATCCTGCCCTTGGATCGTTTCGATGGAACCTCTCCTTCTCCTACCGTGCGTCCGATTCTGCGCGAGGTCAAACGATCCCCACAACCCGCCCCAAGAACCATCCATGTTTCGATTGTGATCCATCGCCACGGCTGGATGATACGGGAGCTATTTGAAGATCTGAGTGAGATCTCCACCGCGGATCAGATTCAGGTCACCCTCATCGAAAATGTTCCGGAGACGACACACTACCGCCTCGATCAACTCCCTTTTCCGGTAAAGGTGATCCGGAATGAGACCCCGAAGGGGTTTTCGGCAAACCATAACGCCGCTTTTCGTTCTCTGCCGCTCTCTGAACAGGATATCTTTGTTGTTCTTAACCCCGATGTTCGGCTCAAAGGTGAGCCTTTCAAGAGCATGGTGCGTTATCTGCAGTCCGATCCAACGCTTGGGGTGATCGCTCCTGCGGTGGTCAGTCCCAAAGGGCGGCTAGAGGATAGTGCACGACCGGTACCCACTTTCTGGCGCCTCTTCTTGAAGATTTTCGGGCGCAGAGGCCACTTTAAACTGCCGGTGAGTGGGGGGAAGGAGTATCCCGATTGGGTCGCGGGGATGATGATGGCCTTTCGTAGTGAAGTCTTTGATAAGGTTGGAGGGTTTGATGAGAACTACCACCTCTAT
>JADFYS010000447.1 GCA_015232955.1 Gammaproteobacteria bacterium | reverse complement strand
TGGAGCTGATGGGGGATATTGAACTCTTTGCCCATGCCGCCTCTGCGCCGGTGGTGGCAGTGACCGGCTCCAATGGTAAAACCACGGTGACAACCCTTCTCGGTGAGATGCTGAACGCTGCCGGTGTTCGGGTCGAGGTGGGGGGAAATATCGGGGTTCCGGCGCTGGAGCTCCTTTCGCGCCCGGTTCCTGACTACTATCTGCTTGAACTCTCCAGCTTTCAGCTCGAGACGGTCTCTTCACTCAATGCAGTGGCCGCAGTGGTGCTCAATCTGAGTGCGGATCATCTCGACCGTCACCTGTCGCTTCAGCAGTATAGCGAACTGAAGGCGAAGATCTTTCAAGGGGATGGGGTGGTGGTCTTTAACCGTGATGATCCATTAGTGGTACAGCAGGTGCTTTTATCCGAGGTGTCACGGCAGCGCATCAGTTTTGGTCTCAGCGCATCTCTCTCTGCAGCGGCGTGGGGTGTGGAAAAGTTTGCGGCTAAAGAGTGGCTTGTTCGCGGTGGAGAGCAGGTGGTGGCCATCTCTAGCTTGGCGATGAGTGGTCGCCACAATATTGCCAATATCGCTGCCGCTTTTGCCCTGGCCGATGCGTTGGGGGTCAATAGCCGTGATGCGTGGCAGGCGATGGCAGCAGTGGCGATCTCGTTTAAGGGGTTGCCGCACCGCCTCCAACATGTAACTACCCTCCACGGTGTGGAGTGGTATAACGACTCCAAGGGGACCAATGTCGGCGCCACCGTCGCGGCCATTAATGGGATGACGGAAGAGAAGATGGTGCTCCTTGCCGGAGGTGTGGGTAAAGGTGCCGATTTTTCACCCCTCGAACCTGTGGTCAATGAGCGCTGTCGGGCGGTGCTCCTCTTTGGTGTCGATGGTCCGCTGCTACAACAGGCCTTGGGGAATACGATTCCGATTGAGCGGGTAGAGACCCTGGATGAGGCGGTCAAACGGGCGGCAGAACTCGCCCTGCCGGGGGATGCGGTACTGCTCTCACCCGCTTGCGCCAGCTTTGATCAGTATAAGAATTATAGTGAGCGAGGGGACCATTTTCAGAAGTTGGTGGTGAGGATGGGGATGGGTTATGCCGCTTACTGATCTCACACCCGCTACAGGGGAGTCGCGATTTGCGGGTGAGATGCGTGACTCGTTTCTGGCCCTGAATGAGCTTCGTGGCGGCGGGGACGGCGTGATGAGCCGCATTGATCCCCTGTTGGTGGCGGTGATGGTGACCATTGTCGCCGTTGGTCTGGTGATGGTGACATCGGCCTCGGTCGCCATCGCCGAACGCCAGAGTGGAGGGCCGACCTTCTATCTGCTACGACAGCTCGCCTATTGTGGTGCTGCTCTGGTGGTCGTGGCTTTGGTGTTACGCGTCCCTTCAACCATCTGGCAGCGACTGGGACCACTGCTGCTGCTCTTCTCGCTCTTTCTGCTGCTCATCCTCTTTATTCCCGGACTGGGGCGAACTGTAAACGGCAGTACACGCTGGTTGATGTTGGGTTCGATCAACTTTCAGGCTTCAGAGCTGACAAAACTGGCGGTGGTGATCTATCTCGCCGGCTATCTGGTACGCCGTCAGCGCGAGGTCCGGCGCCATATGAAATATTTCCTGCGCCCGATGTTTCTCATCACCTTTATCGGCCTGATTATCCTTGTAGAACCCGATTTTGGGGCGATGGTGGTGATCCTCTCCACGGCGATGGGGATGATGTTTATCGGGGGGGTGCGTCTGCTCCACTTTCTCTCTCTTGCCCTGCTGGCGATGGGGGGGGCGCTGTTATTGGCGATCTCCAACCCCTACCGGATGAGTCGAATTAGCGGCTTTCTCGATCCGTGGCAAGATCCCTTTAATAGCGGTTTTCAGTTGACGCAGGCGCTCATCGCCTTTGGTCGCGGAGAGTGGTTTGGGGTCGGGCTGGGGAATAGTGTGCAGAAGCTCTTCTATCTCCCAGAGGCCCATACCGATTTTGTCTATGCAGTGATGGCCGAAGAGTTGGGGATGGTGGGTGCTGTGGTGCTGATCCTCCTGTTTGTCGTCCTGATTCAGCGGATATTTCGGATCGGGCGGCAGGCTGAGATAAGGGGCGAGCTGTTTAGCGCCTATAGCTGTTACGGAATCGCAATCTGGCTGGCGGTGCAGGCGTTTGTCAATATGGGGGTCAATATGGGTCTCCTTCCCACCAAAGGGCTGACGCTGCCCCTGGTCAGTTATGGGGGTTCGAGTATGGTGATTAGCTGTATGGCGCTGGCGATTGTCCTCCGTATCTAGGGAGAGGTGGGGCAGCCACCCG
>JADFYS010000446.1 GCA_015232955.1 Gammaproteobacteria bacterium | reverse complement strand
CCCAGCAACACCATCTTTCTCCCGCAGCTAACAGCCGAGGCCTTGGGTTCACTGATCGCCTTCTATGAGCATAAGATCTTTATTCAGGGGGTCATCTGGCGGATCAACTCCTTCGATCAGTGGGGGGTAGAGCTGGGAAAAGAGCTGGCACAGAAGATTCTGCCGGAACTACGGGAGGATCGATCCCCCCCCCATCACGACAGCTCCACCAACGGCTTAATCCAGTTTTACCGCCGGTGTGCACACCGCTGAAGTCACCCCCTCCTCTGCCCCAGAGCTGAAACTGCTTAAAGGGGCAGGTCCAGCGACCTGCGCCAAACTGGCTCGGCTCGGGATTGAGCGGGTCAGTGATCTCCTGTTTCACCTTCCGCTTCGTTATCAGGATCGCACCCGTATCACCCCCATCTCCGATCTCCGCGACGGTGAAGAGGCGCAGATTGTCGCCACCGTCAACCACACCCAGATCCAGAGCAGTGGCCGAAGAAGTCTGATCATCGATCTCACCGATGCAACGGGACAGCTCCGCCTCCGCTTTTTCCACTTCAACCCCGCACAGCAGCGCCAACTCAGTGTAGGGAGCCGCCTCTGCTGCTACGGTCTGGTCCGTATTTTCGCTTACGGGCCGGAGATCGCCCACCCCGATTACCGCATCATTACCGATGAAGAGCTGGTAGAGGTAGAGCCGAGTCTCACCCCCATCTACCCCACCACTGCAGCGCTCAATCAGAAGAAACTATCTGCCCTAATCGCCCAGGCCCTCGCTCTGGCTGCCGAGCCCGCACTCCTCCCAGAGCTGTTACCTCAACCACTACACCGGCTCCTGCCCGACGACACACCGCCCTCTCTGCTCGACTGCCTGCAGCTGATCCACCACCCCCCTCCCGGGATTGATGCCGCAACCCTCGCCCATTTCCACCACCCGGCACAACAGCGACTGATCTTTGAAGAGCTTCTCGCCCACCGCCTGAGTCTACGCCGCCTGCGACAACTGAAAGAGAGACAACAGGCACCGCAGTTGGAGAGAGCGGTAGCTGCGAAGGTACTGGAACAGTACCTTGCCGCCCTCCCGTTTCAGCTCACACCGGCACAGCAGCGGGTCGCGGCCGAAGTGAGTGATGACCTCCGGCAGCAGAGACCGATGCAGCGCCTGGTACAGGGTGATGTCGGCTCGGGCAAGACGGTTATTGCCGCCCTTGCAGCGCTTCAGGCGGTTGCCAACGGTTGGCAGTGCGCGCTAATGGCGCCGACCGAACTTCTTGCTGAACAGCATTTTATTACCCTAAAGCAGTGGGTCGAACCCCTTGGTATCGCAATCCTCCGGCTGTCAGGAGAGCAGAAGAGGGCTGTGAGGAGGCCACTGCTCGCGGCGATCCTCGAAGGTGAGGCGGATCTCATCGTCGGTACCCACGCCCTCTTTCAGCAAGAGGTGACCTTCGCCCGACTGGGGCTGGTCATTATCGATGAGCAGCACCGTTTTGGGGTTCACCAACGGCTCTCTCTCCATCAGAAAGGGGGCGACGGAGCCAGTTCGCCTCTTCCCCATCAACTGACCATGACCGCTACCCCCATCCCCCGCTCTCTCGCCATGACCGCCTATGCCGATCTCGATCTTTCGACCATCGATGCGTTGCCACCGGGGCGCCAACCTGTCACCACTGTAGTATTAAGTGAATCGCGTCGGGATGAGGTACTACAACGGGTTCGACTCGCCTGCCTGCGCGGCGAACAGGCGTATTGGGTCTGCCCGCTTATCTCGGAGTCAGAAAAGCTGCAGTGTCAGGCGGCGGAAGAGAGCTGGAGTCGCTTTTGTCAACTGCTGCCGGATATCAAGATCGCCCTCATCCACGGTCGTCTTGACGCAGAGACGAAAGGGGAAGTGATGGCACAATTCCAACGCGGGGAGGTGCAGCTTCTGGTCGCAACCACGGTTATCGAGGTAGGGGTAGATGTCACCAACGCCACCCTGATGATCATCGAAAATGCCGAACGGCTGGGGTTGGCACAGCTCCATCAACTTCGAGGTCGGGTCGGCAGAGGCGAACGACAGAGCCACTGCATCCTCCTCTACCGACCACCGCTATCGGAGAACAGCCATCGCCGCCTGACGGTGATGCGCGAAAGTCAGGACGGTTTTGTGATCTCGGAACAGGATCTCAAAATTCGCGGTCCGGGCGAACTTCTCGGGACCCGGCAGACCGGCTCGGTCCCGATGCGCATCGCCAAACTACCCCGTGATGAAGGCCTTCTTCCCGCGGTTGCCGCCGCCTGTGAACAGCTACTTGCAGAGTCCCCACAGTGGGTACAACC
>JADFYS010000445.1 GCA_015232955.1 Gammaproteobacteria bacterium | reverse complement strand
ATTAAGTTTATGACATAAAAATTTAAAATGATTAGAATTAATAAAATTGGCAACACCGAAATTCAGCGCGTGAGGTCCGATGATCGTTACCCCATTGCGCAGTTCAGATTTTTCAGATCGGAGCGAATGGCGCACGCCGAACGCAGTAGTGAGCCCGAAATGGTCGCCCCCGCGTGATCAATCCATTTCAGCTGCATCTCCCTTCAACCGCAGCCACGGAAAGGGCGGGGGCGACCCTCTTTCGCCACTGTGAAGGGAGAGGGATCATTGAGTTATACGGTGATCTAGGTGCAGGTAAAACCACCCTCGTCCGCGGTCTGTTGCGTGCTGCCGGTTATCAGGGGAGTGTCAAAAGCCCAACCTACACCCTGGTTGAACCTTATGATATTTTTAAAAATAGAATCTATCATTTTGATCTTTATCGACTCGGGGATCCAGAAGAGCTTGAATTTATCGGCTTTAGAGACTATCTTGAGCAGCAGGCGCTACTCCTCATCGAATGGCCTCAACGGGGTGAAGGGGTTCTCCCCCCGCCCGATCTCGCCCTGCAGATCGACTACCAAGATGAGGGGCGAACAGTGACTCTCACCGCCCGCTCTCCTTGGGGGGAAGAGATGATTCAACGCTGGAGTGCAGAAATCGTTGGCGTTTCACCTTAGAAACTAGATGATATGTTAGACCCAAGATATTAAAAAGATAGGGGGATGAGGATGGCTTTACAAAAAAACTATAAACTTTTGTCGCATACAGTCGCTAACACTGGTGAAGGCTCTACAATTGTGATAGAGGTTTAGGAGGTATTATCATGGAACCAACCCAGTTGACATCTTTACTGTCACAGCCTACGGTCTATCCGTTTAAGGCAGCGAATGCCGTTGGTCAACCATCACCACAGACGGGGCAGCTCTCTCGTCCGGAGAATACCGATCTCTCTCGTTCAGTCTTAAACCCCAACTCCCCGCAACAGCTCATCAATCAGCAGATTATGGCTCGCCTCAACGAGAGGCTGGAGAGTGAAGGGCTTGGCAAAGCAGAAGATCTCAACCCCTCTGAGTTTACACCAGAGAAGGTTGCAGATCGTATTCTTGGATTTGTACGCAACGGCTTGGCACTGGCGGCTGCAAACGGCGCCAACGAGGATGAGGTATCCAGTCTGATGGAGAGTGCCCGTAAGGGCATTGAAGAGGGATTTCAGGAGGCGAAAAATATCCTCGAAGGATTGGGGGCTCTCAACAATGAAGCGGTTGCCAGCGGCATCAACAGGACTTATGAGCTGCTGCAGCAAGGTCTCGATAAACTTGAAAACCCGGCTGCAACGGCAGCAGCAGTGGCCACCACCGCGCTGTCAGAAGCCTCTTCTTATCGCCGCTCCGAACAGATTTCACTCGAACTGACCACCCGTGAGGGAGATCGGGTGACGCTGTTGGTAGAGAGAAACAGCGGTGCTGACGAGTCGCGGCAACTGCAGCGGGATGAGAACGGATCGCGGCTCTCTGCCAGTAACAGCAGCTATGCTGAATCGCGTCTCACCTATAGCGTTGAAGGGGATCTCAATGAGGATGAGCGGGCTGCAATCGATGGTTTGATGAAACGCATCGATAAGGTGTCGGATCGCTTTTTTGACGGTCAGACCCAAGCCGCCCTCAGTCAGGCCGCCAATATCAACCACAATAGTGATGAGATCGTCAGTTACTCTCTGGGGTTGGCCAAATCTGAGGTCTCCACCAGAGCGGTATCCGCCTATCAGAGTGTGGGGCAGCTCGGATCACCGGTAATGGGAGAGGAGGTCAATGATACTCCACCTACCGAGAAGTTCCGCAAGATGGGTGAGTATCTGCAAGAGCTGCAAAATGCGATGAAAGAGAGCAAGATGGGACAGCTCTTTATGGCTCCGGAAGAGAGCGCGGCGAACCTTTTTAAAGGTTCGTTACAGATGGATGAGCGTTTTGGTGAATCGATGGCGCGTCTCGAACAGCAGTCGGCAGATGCGATGCAGCGGGTGAATGACGCCCTTATCGACTCTCTGGTGAAGCGAAATGAGGAGCGGGTAGCGCAGGAGCCTGTCAGTCAGGTGGATAGCAACAGCGCTGCCAAAGAGCAGAAAGTGACCGACATGGTCTAGATTAAAGCCAACTCTGGCTATTTTGCTACTATAAATCAAGGGGAGACCATCGCGGTCTCCCCTTTCTGTTTCTGGCCTTGCTCTTCCCCTCTTTATATCGGGGTCTCATCCAATGCTATTAAGTTAGTGACTGCGAAGGGATGTCCGCTACCCGATTGACGGGTGTCGATGGCATGGACGCCATCG
>JADFYS010000444.1 GCA_015232955.1 Gammaproteobacteria bacterium | reverse complement strand
ACCCTTCACGGTGTCCAACTGCGGATTTTAGGATCATGCCCCACCTTTTAGGCAACCCTATCCGTCTCGGGCTGCTCACACTACTTCTACTGCTCATCTCCTCCTTCTTTATCTTCGACCTTCATCTCTACCTGACTCTCGAGGCGCTCCACGACCGTGTGGAAGAGCTGCAGCAGCTCTATCGGCAACAACCACTCTCCTTTATCTCCCTCTACATGGGGATCTATATCGCCATCACCGCACTCTCCCTCCCCGGAGCTGTGGTGATGACCCTTGCCGGAGGCGCCATTCTGGGACTGGGCGCTGGGACAGTAGTGGTCTCATTTGCCAGCACTATCGGCGCCACCCTCGCCTTTCTTACCGCCCGCTTTCTGTTACGAGAGATGGTCGAGACCCGTTTTCAACGCAGCCTTGACACCATCAACAGAGGGGTAGAGCGAGAAGGTGGCTTCTACCTCTTTACCCTTCGTCTTATCCCCCTCTTCCCCTTTTTTATGATCAATCTGGTGATGGGGATCACCTCAATCCGAGCTTTAAAGTTCTTTGTGATTAGCCAGATCGGGATGCTTCCCGGAACCATCATCTTTGTCAATGCCGGAGCGCAACTCTCCACCATAGAGGCGCTGGACGATATCCTTTCACTACCACTCATTCTCTCCTTCGCCCTCCTCGGCCTCTTTCCCCTAATCGCCAAAAAAGGGCTGGATCGCTATCGGCAACGGCAGATCTACCGCCGTTACAGCCGCCCAAAACGGTTTGACTACAACCTGATTGTCATCGGTGGCGGCTCCGCAGGGCTGGTCTCGGCCTACATCGCTGCGGCGGTCAAAGCCAAAGTAGCCCTAATCGAACGCGACAAGATGGGGGGAGACTGTCTCAACACCGGTTGCGTACCGAGTAAAGCACTCATCCGTTCGGCAAAAATGGCCGCCTACGCTCGGCGTGCAACCGATTACGGGTTTAAGGCAACTACCCTTGAGTTCGATTTCTCTGCGGTGATGGAGCGAGTTCAGCGGATAGTGGCCAAGGTTGCCCCCCACGATTCGGTAGAACGATACACCGCTCTTGGAGTGGAGTGTATCCAGGGAGAGGCATCAATCCGCTCTCCGTGGGAGGTTGGGGTGAACGGTCAGATACTCACAACCCGCGCCATGATCATTGCCACCGGTGCCAAGCCATTCGTCCCCCCTCTGCCGGGACTGGAACAGGTGCGTTACCTCACCTCAGAGACGGTGTGGGGGCTTCGTCAACGCCCCGAGAGGATGGCGATCCTTGGTGGGGGCGCCATCGGTTGTGAACTGGCACAGAGTTTTCAACGGCTCGGTGTGGCGGTAACCCTGGTTCAGCGTGGTCCACGGCTGCTCCCCCGTGAAGATCGGGAGATCTCACAACGAATTGAAGAGCGCTTTGTGGCAGAGGGCGTGCTCGTCCTCACCGAACACAGCGCCGAACGGGTTGAGGTTGAAGGGGGTGAGAAACGGCTAGTCTGCCTTCATCGTGGCAACGAGGTGAAGGTGAGCTTTAACGAAATCCTGATCGCACTGGGGCGTAGAGCCAGTAGCAGTGGCCTCGGGTTAGAGCACATGGGGGTTAAACTCAACCCGGCGGGAACCGTGGCGACAGATCCCTTTCTTCGCACCAACTACCCCAATATCCTCGTCTGTGGTGATGTGGCTGGCCCCTACCAATTCACTCATACCGCCGCCCATCAGGCGTGGTATGCTGCTGTCAACGCCCTCTTTTCCCCTCTAAAGCTGTTTCGGGTCGATTACCGGGTGATCCCGCGGGTCACCTACACCGATCCCGAAGTGGCACGGGTGGGATTCAATGAGGAGGAGGCAAAAGAGAAGCAGATCCCCTACGAGGTGACCCGCTACAATCTTGCAGATCTCGATCGCGCAATCACCGACGAAGAGGCGGAAGGGGTGGTCAAGGTGCTCACAGTTCCCGGAAAAGATAAGATACTGGGGGTCACCATCGTCGCCGCCCATGCCGGCGATCTCCTAGCCGAATTCGTCTTGGCGATGAAACAGAATCTGGGGCTAAACACCATCCTCGGGACCATCCACAGCTACCCCACCATGGCGGAAGCAAATAAATATGTGGCAGGAAACTGGCGAAAGGCGCACCAACCCAAAAAGCTCCTCCGCTGGGTAGAGCGCTATCATCACTGGCGGCGCAGAGGGTGAGGCTCCCCATGCGGCTTCATGCCTTGAATAGCCACCCTTCTCGACTCCCTGAAATCAGGGTTTCTAGGTATCTTGGGTATATGAACGATCATAAAGGTCGTTGCGCCCCCAGAAAATTAAACTAT
>JADFYS010000443.1 GCA_015232955.1 Gammaproteobacteria bacterium | reverse complement strand
TTCAAAGGGTTCATAACGCAGAAGAGTCGCGCTTATCGGCTTTCTGGAACCAGCGTTTTCAGGTATCTTGGGTATATATAGGGTTACTCGGTGACAACCTGAAGAGCGTCGGTAAAGGGCGCTGTTGCCACTCCCGCCTGCTGTAGCAGAGAGAGCGCCTGTGCCTCCCCTTCGGCACTCATGGTGTTATTGAGGGGAATGACGATACGAACTACCCGAAGTGAGAGCACCTCGGGGCGGTCATCCCCCAGAGATCCCCGTAGTAGTTGGCAGAGGGGGGGAGGTAGCCCCCACTGTTCAAGAAGAAGGGCGGAGATCTCATCACTGCTCTGGCCGCAGAACTCCCGCTCTACACCCTCTAACGGCTCATCACCCTCAATTCTTCGCAGAAACTCCCCCTCCCGCTTTTCGCGACGGATCACCTTGGCGGTGAGGATCTTGCCGATATCCGCGAGAAAGGCGGCTGGCCCCATCTGCTCCAGAAGGGGGCGGTTATGGCGACGATACCAGTGAAATAGAAGCGAACTTCTCATCGAAGCTGCGGCAGAGAACTGCTCTTCACTCACCCCATACGGTTCAAGATCAATGACAAAACTGTTGCGAACACTGCCAGAGATAGCAAAGCCGAAGATAGTGCTCTTGCCAAACATCGATATCGCGTGGTGAATCGAGCCGATCTGTCCGGAGAAGCCGTAAAATGAGGAGTTGGCAAGGCGCAGAATGTTGGCGGTCAACAGCGGGTCGCGCTCAACAACCGCAACCAGATCGCCAATGGACGCCTCCGAGTTGTAGCAGATGGCCTGAATCTTGGGGATAGAGCCGGGGAGGGGGGGGAGGTTTTTCAGCTCCTCGCGCAGTAGCCGTTCGAGACTCATGACGGTGGCTCCTCCTGATGACGGCAAAAGATCTCGGCAACGGCATCCCGCTCCGCGAGAAAGGTTCGTGCAAGGTCGGGATCAAAGTGGCCCCCTTGCTGCTCTTCTATGTATCCGAGGGAGCGCTCAATCGACCACGGCTCTTTATAGGGGCGACGGGTGGTCAGGGCATCAAAGACATCGGCAATGGCGACGATCCTCCCCTCCAGCGAGATCTCCTCGCCACGAATCCCCTTGGGATAGCCGCCTCCACTCCACTTTTCATGATGGTCGTGCGACACCCTGGCCGCCATGGTCAGGAGATCGTTATCACTGTCAAACAGCAGTTGATAGCCGATTAGGGCGTGCTGTTGCATGATCGCAAACTCCTCATTATCCAGTTTTCCCGGTTTTTTGATAATCGCCTCGGGGATACCGATCTTGCCGATATCGTGCATCGGAGCCACCAGCGTCAACGCATCAATAAAGGGCTGATCTCGTCCCATCGCCCGGGCGATGGTGGCGCTGTAATGGGCGACCCTCAGGGTATGGGCCGAGGTCTCGTTATCCTTGAACTCGGCGGCGGTGGAGAGTTTGTAGATAAGATTGGTCTGGGTCTTTTTGATCTTTTCATAAAGGAGCGCATTCTCGATGGTCGAGGTGACATAGTTGGCGATGAGCACCATCAGCTCGGCATCGATATTGTTAAAGAAGGGGCCGGGGTTTTTATTAATCATCTCCACCGCCCCCAGCGGTTTTCCCTCCTTATTGAAAAGGGGGATGACCAGAAGAGAGCGGGTCACAAACTGCTGCTCGACATCCACATCCTGATTAAAGCGCATATCGTGATAAGGGTCGGCGGAGATCTGAATCTCTCCGGTCTGAATCGCAGCACCGACCACCCCCTTGTCAGCCGGGATCACCAGATGATCAATACCATGAGCGACCTTGGCGACCAACTGATCCTTCTGCGGATCGTAGATGAAGATAGAGCAGCGCTCGGCGCTGACAATTTCGGTAGAGAAGTCGCCTATGAGTGCGAGGAGGCGATCGAGATTATTCTCGCGTGAGATCTTGTTACCGAGCCGGAGCAGGATCTCCAGTTTGTCATCGTTATCCATGGGGATTAGCGCTCTGACCGTGATTCACGGCTAACGAAAGGGATCATCATCAAACATCGAACTCCCGCCGATGCCGCTATCAAAGGGATCATCAAACAGCGAACTGCCTCCGATGCCGTTGTCAAAGGGATTATCAAACAGCGAACTCCCACCGATGCCATTGTTAAATGGGTCACTTAATGAGTTGGTAGAGAGCGAGTCGTCACTAAACCCGTAGGGGTTCCCCCCTACATCCAGACCCGAGCAGCCGGAGATCATCGGCAGACCCGTAGCGGGATTGGTACAGCTGCCGCTATCAATATCATCATCAAAAGAAGATGAGTGGAGAGAGGAAGAGGTTAG
>JADFYS010000442.1 GCA_015232955.1 Gammaproteobacteria bacterium | reverse complement strand
TGGTGTTGTGGGTCGATAAGGTAGAGGGGGCAGAGGTCCACTGTCGGGTGGTGGTGGGCGGTGTTCTTTCGGATCGCAAGGGGATTAACCTTCAGGGGGGCGGTCTCTCTGCCGATGCCTTGACCGACAAGGATCGTCAGGATATTAAGATCGCTGCAGCACTTGAGGCGGACTATGTTGCGGTCTCCTTTCCCCGCTCTGCCGAAGATATTGAACTGGCGCGGAGATTGCTGCAAGAGGCGGGGGGCAAGGGGAGCATCATCGCCAAGATTGAACGGGCTGAGGCGCTGACGGCACTGGATGAGATCATTCGCGCTGCCGATGTGGTGATGATCGCTCGGGGTGATCTCGGGGTGGAGATTGGTGACGCTGCGCTGCCGCCGGTGCAGAAGGATATTATTCATCGCGCCCGCTGCCTGAATAAGGTGGTGATGACCGCTACCCAGATGATGGAGTCGATGATAGAGAATCAGATTCCGACACGGGCAGAGGTGTTTGATGTTGCCAACTCGGTCCTCGACGGTACCGATGCGGTGATGTTGTCGGCGGAGACCGCCACCGGTCGTTACCCCTGTAAAGCGATTGCGGCGATGCACCGTGTCTGTCTCGAGGCGGAGAAGCAGAGTATTGCCCGGGTCTCGGATCACCGGATTCACACCGAGTTTCACGAGACCGATGAGGCGATCGCCATGGCGGCGATGTACACCGCCAACCACCTTAAGGTACGGGCGATCGCCGCCCTGACCGAATCGGGATCCACCGCCCTCTGGATGTCACGCATCAGCTCCGGTATTCCGATCTACGCCATGACCCGTCATGTCGGTTGTCGGCGTAAGGTGACGCTCTATCGCGGGGTCTATCCGGTGAGTTTTGACTCGACCCTCACTACCGACCACGCCAAGATGAACCGCGAGGCGATCGATGAGTTGCGTCGGCGCGGTGCGGTGCGTGATGGCGATCTCGTGATTATCACCAAAGGGGATCTGATGGGGGTCCATGGTGGAACCAATGCACTGAAGATTGTGAAAGTGGGAGATATGGTCTAGCCCCCAGTGGGTTATCAGACTATCCCTGTTTATTGTTTTTATACTTACAGAAAAGGAGTTAAAAAATGGCCTTGGTGTCAATGCGTCAACTTCTCGATCATGCTGCCGAGAACGGTTATGGTCTCCCCGCGTTTAATGTCAATAACATGGAGCAGGTTCAGGCGATTATGCAGGCCGCTGCTGCGGTCGATAGCCCGGTTATCCTCCAGGGTTCTGCCGGTGCAAGAAGCTATGCGGGCGAACCGTTCCTGCGTCACCTGATTCTGGCTGCGATTGAGCAGTATCCTCACATCCCGGTGGTGATGCATCAGGATCACGGCGCCTCTCCGGCGATCTGTGCCCGCTCCATTCAGTCCGGTTTCAGCTCGGTAATGATGGACGGCTCCCTTGAGAGCGACGGCAAGACCCCTTCCAGTTATGAGTACAATGTACGCGTAACCAAAGAGGTGGTTGCCATGGCCCACGCTTGTGGGGTCTCGGTAGAGGGGGAGCTGGGATGTCTCGGTTCACTCGAGACCGGTGAGATGGGGGAAGAGGATGGACATGGGGCGGAAGGAAAGCCCGATATGGAACAGCTTCTCACCGATCCCGAACAGGCGGCAGATTTTGTGAAGCAGACCAAGGTGGATGCCCTGGCCATCGCCATCGGTACCTCCCACGGGGCGTATAAGTTCACCAAAAAGCCGACCGGTGAGATCTTGCGCATCGATCGCATTAAAGAGATTAATGCCCGTATCCCCAACACCCATCTCGTTATGCACGGCTCCTCTTCTGTCCCTCAGGACTGGCTTGAGGTGATCAATAACTACGGTGGTGACATGGGTCAGACCTACGGTGTACCGGTAGAGGAGATTGTAGAGGGGATTAAGAGCGGTGTGCGTAAGGTGAATATCGATACCGATCTGCGGATGGCCTCAACCGGCTCTATCCGTCGTCACCTCTCAGATGTTCCGAGTAACTTCGATCCGCGTAAATTCCTTAAAGAGGCGACCAAGGCGATGAGCGCCATCTGTAAGGCGCGTTATGAGAGCTTCGGCTCTGCCGGTATGGGGTCAAAGATCAAGCCGCTCTCTCTTGAGACCGTCTTTGCCAAGTATGAGGCGGGAGAGCTGGAACCGCAGATCAAGTAACGACGGCTGCTGTTTGCGTCAAATTGGGAAGCGGCCTTCGGGCCGCTTTTCTGTATTGGGCTGAGAGGGCTGTGGTTGTGCATATACCCAAGATACCTGAAAACGCTGGTTCCAGAAAGCCGATAAGCGCGACTCTTCGGCGTTATGAACCCTTTGAA
>JADFYS010000441.1 GCA_015232955.1 Gammaproteobacteria bacterium | reverse complement strand
TGGCTGGAAAACCGTAGCGTTCGCCTCTCGTTTAATGGCGAATGGCGTCTGACGCCAACCTTGACCCTTAACATGGGAGATATGGTTGAAAAAAGTGATTTTGTTGCGACCACCCACTCCCCCCGTCTCGCTCTGAACTACCAACTTACGGCGGATCACTACCTTCGAGTGGCGCGAAGTCGTGCCTATCGCAATCCGAGCTTTGTTGAAAACTTCATTAACTTCTCTTATCTGGTGTTGGGGCGAGGGGATCTTCGACCTGAGCGGATCGATCTCATCGAGGTGGCGGTGGGGGGGAAGTTACTGGCACAGAGACTCGATTATGAACTGCGGCTGTTTGAAGAGAAGATCACCGACTTCATTGATCTTCCAGACTTTGAAAACAATGATTATCCCGATTATGACAATGAGGTGGAGATCTTTATTAATCAGGGTGAGGCCGATTTACGCGGGGTGGAGCTGACTCTGAAGTGGCAGCCATCCAAGAGAAGTCGGGCAGATCTCTCTGTCGCCTATGTCGACTCCAGTGGTTATGCTGCGGAGGAGTTTGCTTGTAGTGGCGGTGGTATCGGCTGTTTCACAGGAGATGAGCCGTTACAGATTGTGGAGAAGATCTCTGTAGAGGAACATGTGCCGTTGCGAACGGTGAACCTTCTCCTCTCCCAGCAGCTGGGGCAGCGCTTCACCCTAAGCGCCAATGTTAGTGATGTCTCGGCGATGAACTATCATGCCGGAGATGATACCGGAGGTTATCAGACCCTCGATCTCACCGCCCGTTATCGTCTGCCTGGTGTAACGGATCGGGGAACGATCCAGCTTACCGGAAGGAATCTGCTGCAAGAGTACTACGATTTTGAAGAGGAGACGGTGAGTAAAAAGGGTTGGTACCTGCAGTATGAGGCCCGTTTTTAACCCTCTATACCCAAGATAGTTGGAAGCACTGAACTTCAGGGAGTCGAGAAGTGTGATTCTTGCCGCATGAATAGTTATTCTAACCATCGCTATCAAGGATGATACCCAGAAAGACCCTGTTATTATCTGCACCCCGTTTTGTGGCAAAAACTACCGCGCTTGTCGCCTTTTTTTTGCTGCTCTGGTCATCCCCTTCTGTGGTGGCGCTAGAGATAGCGCTGGTAGCGGAGTTGCAAAATCGGACCCACCAGCAATTTATTGCAGCTTTTCGGCAACGGATGGCAAATCACGCGATCACCGTGCATGAGGCCGAAGAGGGGGGGGGTGACGGCATTGGCTCTGCCTCACCCTTTGTCATCACCCTTGGCAATCGGGCGATGGAGGTGGTGGGGTAGACTTCACCCTCTACAGTGGTGATTCATGCCCTCATCTCAGCCCGAAGTTATCAGACGCAGCACCCACAACCGCCCCTGCACACGGCCCTTTTCATTGAACAGCCACTCAGCCGTTTTATGGTGCTGATAGCAACGGTCTTTCCACCACAGACCACCATCGGCTACGCCTATAGTGACAGCGCCCTCTTCCCGGTGTCAGCGGTGGTCGCCGCTGCGCAAAAGCGAGGAATTTCTGTGCAGACTACGGTGGTGAGCGAGGAGAGTGAGATTACAAAGCGTCTGGCAACGCTTCTGCCAACGGTGGATCTCCTTCTTCTTCTCCCCGATAACCGACTGCTCAACCGCCACACTGCCAGAGGGATTATCCTTCAGGCCTATCAACAGAAGATCCCGCTTCTCACCTATTCCGAATCGCTGGTCAAAGCAGGAGGCGGGCTGGCGCTCTTCTCTACGGTAGAGGAACAGGGAGAGGAGGTGGCAGAGATGGTTGCAACCATTAGCGCTGGCGGGGTGGTCCCGCCACCAAGCTACCCCAGAAAATTTAGTGTCGCCGTGAACTACCAACTAGTCAAAAATATCGGTCTTGAGCTGGACGAAGAGGAGAAATTGAAGTGGGCGGTGATGCAGGAGGAGAGCAGGTGAGAACGCCCGGTATTCAGTCGACAATCCTTCTGATTGTTCTCTTCCCCCTTGCTCTTCTATTTGTCTCGCTGGCGCGCAGCAGCTATGAAAAGCTGGATGCACTGGAAGCGTCGTTTCATGAGCGAGGAGTGCTACTGGTGCGACAGTTGGCGGTGATTGCCCGTTATGGCGTGATTACCGGAAACCTGGCTGCAGATGAGCGGGAGATTGAAGAGCTGAGGGCGGTGCCGGGCGTCTTGGGGCTGGAGATTCGGGATGACAGTGGGAAGATGCTTCTGCTTAGGGGGGCGTTGACCTCGGTGGAGACAGCGTATATTTTTCAGAGGATGGAGGCGCGGGGAGAGCGGACTTTTATCGATCCGCAGCGGTCGGGGAGTGTCAACTATTT
>JADFYS010000440.1 GCA_015232955.1 Gammaproteobacteria bacterium | reverse complement strand
TTGTGGCGGCGNATTGCGGCGTTACAACTCCTTGCAATAGAACCACTATTACGCGTCGTTGTGCCTTGCACTGCACCACCACAAACGCACCCTTCACGGTGTCCAACTGCGGATTTTAGGATCATCCGCCACTAATGGCCGTAGCCACCCGATCCATTCCGCAAAAGATAAGATCACTACGGCAGCTGTGGGGGAGAGCGAGATGCGGGGAGAGGAGGCCACTATCCCCTCCGGTTAAGACGATCTGTGGTGGGGATGCAAAGCGACGACTGAATGAGTGATAGCTCTGTTCGATCGCACCAACAATGGCAAAGATCTGTCCCTGAGAGATCGCCATCTCGGTGGAGAGAATCGCGGTCTCCACCCCCCGAGGAGGGAGATCGGCCACTGAAACCTGCTGCAGCGGGGTGACAGCGGCAAGGGTTGCAGCCAGACTTTTCAGCCCGGGAAGGATCACCCCAGCGTGGTGTTGCCACTGCGCATCCACCGCATCGACAGTGATCGCACTGCCGAGATCGGCCACCATCAGCGGGGGGGGAACCCCCTCTGCTCCGCCGATTAGGGCGAGCCAGCGGTCGACACCCAGTGTCTCTGGTCGCAGATAACCGTTGGTCAGTTGACCAAAGCGTGCGGTCGTGGTGAGCCTCGTCACCGCCAACGACCAGCGCTGCTCCAGCATGGTCAATAGCGGGGAGAGGCGCACCTCATCCACCACCGCTGCGACAAAGATGCTCTTCGGGGTAAACTCCCAGTCGGTCACCTCCCGCTGCAGCGCCTCTTCGCCATAAAGGAGCTGCCCCTGAGCCACCACTGCACCCTGCCGACGCAGCTGCCACTTGACCAGACTATTTCCGCAATCGAGAAGAAGACGCATCAGATTAGCTCAATATGGCCTGAGGTGATTAGACGCAGCCCGTCACCCTGCTCCAGACAGAGGGCACCATCTGCGGCAACGCCTGCAGCAACCCCTTCGATATCACCCTGTTCACTCTCCACCCGTATCCTCCTCCCCCGAAGCAGATCCAGTCTCTGCCATTCGCGCTGAATCTCATCAAAACCGTTGAGAGCGAGATCCTGCAACAGCAGCAGCAGATTTTCAAGGAGTAACGCTACCACCCGATTCCGCCCGGGGGGGAGGCTGCCCCGCAGCTCGTGGCAGATGTCGGTCCATGGTCGGGGGATTGCCGCCACGGCGGGATCACTGTTGCGAAACGGTTCCTGAGCATAGTTGAGACCGATCCCGATCACCGCACACCACATCTCTTGCCGCTGCACCATCTCGATCAATGTTCCCGCGATCTTGCGCTGCTCTACCCAGACATCATTGGGCCACTTGAGGCCGACACCCGCAAGGCCAAGGGCGATGAGCGTACGAGCGATGGCCACCGCCGTCGTCAGGCTCAGAGTTCCCAAAAGGGCAGGAGGCGTTGTGGTCACGGACCAGGCGAAAGAGAGATAGATATTGGCATCCGGGGGTGAGATCCAGCAACTACCGCGCCGCCCCCGGCCCGAAGTCTGCTCGTTGGCAAGAAGTAACGCTGGAGGAGAGATGGATCCACTGCGCAGGGCCGCAATGAGATCGCTGTTGGTAGAGCCGGTTAAGGGCTTGACTTCGATCCCCTGCAGCAGCTCTGCAAGGGGCGGGGGGAGTAACGCTACAATCTCGTCACCATCGAGGGGAGTCACCTCCCCTCGGGGCGGAGGGTATTGCGACAGGGCTACGCCTTAAGTCGAGAAAGAGGAGCCACAACCACAGGTGGTGGTGGCGTTGGGGTTACGAATCACAAACTGCGCCCCTTCGAGATCTTCTTTGTAGTCGATCTCTGCCCCTACCATATATTGGTAGCTCATGGGGTCAATCAGGAGGGTGACACCGTTTTTATCGACAGCGGTATCCCCCTCATTCATCGTCTCATCAAAGGTGAAACCGTACTGAAACCCCGAGCAGCCTCCTCCTGAAACATAGACCCGCAGTTTGAGGTTGTCATTACCCTCCTCTTCGATCAGTGCCTTAACCTTATTGGCCGCACTCTCAGAGAAGACGAGAGGACTCTCTTCTGTATCACTCATAATTGGACTCCTGAAATCGGGAAAAAGATAAAGTTCAAAAGGAGTATCTCTTGTCTAGCAGAGAAATTCAAGAATTATCTGACAGTTTCTCTTGGTTATTATCTTTCTCCCTCTCCACCGGCTCTGACTCCTCCCCCTTTTTCTCCTTCTTCTCCCTCTTCTTCTCCTCTTTCTCTTCCCTCTCTTCTCTCTCTTCTCTCTCCTCCCTCTCCTCCCTCTCCTCCAATTCTGCCGCTATCACCCCCTCCTCCTCTCCCTGATGACAGACCA
>JADFYS010000043.1 GCA_015232955.1 Gammaproteobacteria bacterium | reverse complement strand
TGAAGGCAGTGGCAGGTAAAATTCAGACTGGACGCCACATGGAGGCGTCGGACTTTTCAAGAAACTTCTCTGAAGAGACGGCAAAGTTGATCACCTTTCGCCAGTTCATGATTGAAGGAGCGGATCACAACTTTGAACGGACAGAGGATGAGCTGGTGCATCGCGTCGCCGGCTGGCTCCGCCGTCACGCCCCCGGCTCTGTAGTCAAAACCTCTCTCGATCCCTAACTTCGCTCTCAACCCTCGCCTGCCGCCACTTTGATGCGGCTCTGACGGATGAGGTCGTAGGCGCTTTTGATCTCCTGAGTCTTGATCGTCGCCATCTTCATCATCTCCTCCGGCAACCCCTTTGAGACCAGTTTGTCGGGGTGGTGACGACTCATCAACTGACGATAGGCGCGCTTGACCTCATCGTCACTGGCCTGACTACTCACCCCGATCAGCTCATAAGCGGCCTGGAGTTCTGAAGCAGAGACCACCCCCTTTCCCCTCCCCCGGTTCGCCCCCTCCTGCCGCTGATGGAAGCTATAGACCGCTGCCACCATCCGCTCCATAAGCTGAAACTCTTTGGCAGAGAAGCCGAGGATCGTCGCAATGTGAAGCAGTATCTCGCGCTCACGCTCCTCCATTGTCCCGTCGGCAAAAGCGGCGTGGATCTGAATCTCGAGAAACATCCGCAGCAGGTTGCGGCGGCGGTGACACTCTTGGCGTAACTGCTCCACCGCATCGTCGAGAGGAAACTGCGGCTGCTTACCCTCATTAAAGAGTTTTTGGGCGATCTCCCGCTGCTCTGCGTTGAGCTGCATCTGATCCATTATCTGCCGCGCCATGGCGATCTCATGGCTCGAGACATGACCATCGGCCTTTGCCACCGCCCCCATCACCGCAAAGGTGGCGGTGAAAAATGCCGACTGGACCCGCTCTACCTCTCCCGGGCTACTCCAACGAGATTGACCTCCCCCCATCTCTTTAAAGAAGTCCAACCCCTTGTCAAACTTGTGCCCCAGTGCCGCCCCGAGCAGGGCACCTAACGGCCCGCCGAACATCATCCCGAAGGTGCCGCCAAAGAGTTTGCCCCACCAGCTCATCCTCTGCCCTCCTGAGGCTGCAACTGCTGCTTGTCGAGCAGTGGTGCTACTCTCTGCAACAGAAAGGTGTGAAACGGCTGCAGGGCAGCATCACTGCCACTGACAGCGACAAGATAGCCGAAGGTGCGCGGGATATCGCCAAGGTAGCCCGGTTTGCCATCGCGAATATTGAGCCGGGAGAAGATGCCGATCGCCTTTAAATGGCGCTGCAGCCCCATACGGTCAAACCAGCGCCTAAACTGCTGGCGCGAACAGTCAGAAGGAACCACCCCCGCCTCGGTGGCGAGGGCAAGATACTCCTCTATCCTGGCTGTAACCCACTCTTCGGGCCAGGCGATATAGCAGTCACGAAGGAGTGAGACGAGGTCATAACTCAGCGGTCCGATCACCGCATCCTGAAAATCGAGAACTCCCGGCAATGGTTCCGTCACCATCAGGTTTCGACTGTGGTAGTCGCGATGAACTGCCACCTGTGGCTGCTCAAGCGCATTTTCTGTCAACAGGGCAAAGGTCTGATTCAGAAGATCCTCCTCTGTCGCAGTCAGTTCAAGCTGTAGCTGCTGAGCGAGAAAATAGGTTGTAAACAGCTCCATCTCGCTCAATAGCAGCTGGCGATCATACGCCGGAAGTGGTGGTGTCTGCGGCGCCTGCTGCTGCTGCAGCAGCACCAGCGCCTCTATCGCCGCACGGTAGAGCTGCACTGGCTCGTACCCCTCCTCTCCTCGACGCAACTGCTGTAGATAATGACAACACCCGAGATCGCTAAGCAGGAGAAACCCCTGCCCCCTCTCTTCCGCCAACACCTGCGGTAAGTTGAGGCCGATCCCCCTCCAGCTCTTGGCGATGGCGACAAACGGCTGCAGCGGCTCCTTCTCCGGCGGCGCATCCATCACAATGCGACTGGGCTCACCTTCGACTTCGAGGCGCCAGTAACTACGAAAGCTGGCGTCCGCCGAGGCCGGTGTCAACCGCAGTGGTTCATAACCGAGCTGTTGGAGCCACCGCCGCATCGCCTCCTGTCGTGCGGCGGCAGTCGGTGGAGAGTCAGAAACGGAAGCTGATCTTGCCGCCATAACTGGTCACTTCTCCGGTTTTATCCCCTTCCACCGCCAGATTCATCAGTCCGAGATTGAAGTTGAGACCGACAAAGAGTTTGCGCATCGAAAAGCTCTCATCCTTTAGGGCAGCGATACTCGCGCCGCTGTCGACCCAGATCTGCCCCACTCCGGCATAGGGGGTCGCCATCGCGAACCCTTTGGAGATCCCCAACTCTACCCCGCGGGTTGAAAATGAGAGCTGCTCTACTCCGCTAAGGTTGCTCTGGGTGTAACGGATCGCCACCGCGGGAAGAGCGATGTTCCCCTCCATAAAGGCGTAACGCAACTCCCACGCAAAGAGGGTGATATCACTCGCCGGAATGGTGGCGTAGGAGGCGGCAATATCGACATTCAGCGGCAGCCCTTTATGAAGGTGGACCCTTGGCACCGGGAGGTTGGAGATATCCTCCCCGGTCACCTTTTTCCAGACATCGCTATTGGCGACAGCGCTGCTACTCATCTCGATCCCGATATCGAAGCCGAGACTCCCCAGAGGCTCCACCGGAGCCAGCGCCTTGTAACTGAGGGCGGCCCCCAGATCTTCGGATAGTTTCAGAAAATCGTCCTGAACCCCAGCCAGACCGTCGAGAGAGATATCATAATCCCCCGCGTAGAGGGGGGCTGAGACCCCCATGAGTATCGCAACCGACAACCCTTTCCATCGACTCTGTTTCATTTCTCTCTCCTCACCTAATATTTAACAACCAGACCCAAAACAGCTGAAAACCGTCCTATTTTAGCTACCATCAGCGGCAACCATTTTGGGCTGAGACAAACTAGTGGCGAAAGTGGCGCATCCCGGTAAAGACCATCGCCATTCCGTGCTCATTGGCAGCGGCGATCACCTCATCATCACGCATCGACCCCCCCGGCTGAATTACCGCTACAATCCCCTTCTCCGCAGCACTATCGATGCCGTCACGAAAGGGGAAGAAGGCGTCAGAGGCCATCACTGACCCCCGCACCTCCAGCTTCGCCTGTTCCGCCTTAATTGCCGCGATTCGGGCAGAGTTGATCCGGCTCATCTGTCCGGCACCGACACCGATCGTCTGCCGCCCTTTGGCGTAGACGATGGCGTTTGATTTTACAAACTTCGCTATCTTCCAGCCAAAGGTGAGATCGCTCAACTCCTCTTCGGTCGGTACCCGGTTGGTCACCACCCGCAGCTCCTCTGCCTGAACCATGCCGAGATCGCGATCCTGAACCAGTAGCCCGCCATTGACCCGCTTATAATCGAGGGCCGGTGCCGGGGTTGCCGGCCAGTCACCACACTCGAGCAGTCGGACATTTTTCTTCGCCGCCACCACCTCGACCGCCTCTGCCGTCACCACCGGGGCGATGATCACCTCGACAAACTGCTGCTCAACAATCGCCGCAGCGGTTTTCGCATCCAGGGCGCGGTTAAAGGCGATAATCCCGCCAAAGGCCGACTCGGGATCGGTGGCATAGGCGCGTTGATAGGCGTCGAGACAGTCGCTACCGACAGCAACTCCACAGGGGTTGGCGTGTTTGACAATGACACAGACCGCCTGTGTATCACAAAAACTCTTGACACACTCCAGCGCCGCATCGGTATCGGCGATATTGTTGTAGGAGAGCTCCTTCCCCTGTAGTTGGCGCGAGGTGGCGATAGTTCCGGTTTCGGGATAACGCTCGAGATAGAACGCCGCCTCTTGATGCGGGTTCTCACCATAGCGGAGGGTCTGAGTGAGGAGAAACTGGCGGTTAAAGGTGTGGGAGAAACGGCTGCGCTCACCCTCTGCCGTCACCGTCCCGAGATAGTTGGCTATCGCCCCGTCATAGGCTGCAGTGTGTTCAAAACACTTTACGGCCAGGGCAAAACGGGTCGCAGCGGTCACTTCTCCACCGTTTTGCATCTCCTCCAGCACCTTCCCGTAATCACCACAATCGACCACCACCGTAACCGCAGTATGGTTCTTGGCAGCGGCACGGAGCATGGTCGGGCCACCGATGTCGATATTCTCGATCGCTGTTGCGAGATCGCAGTTGGGGTTGGCCACCGTCTGCTCAAAGGGGTAGAGGTTGACCACCACCAGATCAATGGCACCGATGCCGTGGTCGGCCATCACCGCCTCGTCTTGCCCCCGCCGTCCCAGAATCCCGCCGTGAACCTTGGGGTGAAGGGTCTTCACCCGACCATCCATCATCTCCGGAAATCCGGTATAGTCGGAGACCTCGGTCACCGCGACCCCGTTCTCTGCCAGAAGCTTTGCGGTACCACCGGTGGAGAGGATCTCAACCCCCTGCGCCTCCAGGGCACGAGAGAAGGGGACCATTCCGCTTTTATCCGCGACGCTGATTAAGGCTCGCTGGATCTTGCTCATATTTGGTTTCCTGAGAGTTAATAGTTAAATTTTGCACTGTTTGACCAACAGGCTATCCGGATTGTAACCGTTCAGACCCCCCTGCTTTTTTAACCCTCACCCCTACCCTCTCCCGCTGGGAGAGGGAGATCAGGTGATGGGGTCTGAACGGTTACTTTCACTTTGGGTGGCATGACTACTCCTTCTCAAAACGGTAGAGGGCAAATGGCAGCGGTGCATACTCTACTCCCAGTGGCAGCCATAGCTTGTTGGGCACATATACCCAAGATACCTGGAAACGCTGGATTTCAAGGACAGATAAAACCTAACACCGAAACATCGTCCCGACGCGGCTCATTACCTTGATACTGCTCAAAAATGGTTGAGATTATTTGGCGGTATTCTGTCATGGATTTCTCAGGTGGCAATTCAGCCAAAATATCCATCCAGCGGCGCTTTCCAAAACCACGACGCTTCTCTCCCCCAACCTGATCAAACAGCCCATCACTACTTAGATAGAAACGGTCACCTGGGGCAAAGGAGATCTCAACCTCTTCATACTGCTGATCCCGAGGGATACTACGGTAGCCGAGTGACTTACGAATCCCCTTATGCACCGTAATTTCACCCTTGCGCTGTTGATATAGATCGAAGCGGGCACCAGAAAATTTCAGCGTATTACGCCCCTTCACAATATAGCAGGCACCCATATCGAGCCCGTCATCAGACCCACCTTCGGTGCCATAAAACTGTCCCAAGCTGCCCTGTATATAACTGTTGATAGCCGCGAGCAGGTACGCGAGATTACCTACGGGCTGCTGCTGCAAGGCGCGATCAATCGCACCGGAGACCACCATCGTCATTAATGCACCAGGAACACCGTGACCGGTACAGTCGCCCAGCGCAAGGAGCAGTCCATCCCCCCAACGACGCGCCCAATAGATATCCCCACCGACCACATCCCGCGGTTGCCACCAGTTAAAGTAATCGCTACAAAACTCCCTGAATAGATCATCCGCGGGGAGGGTCGCCTGCTGGATACGGCTAGCGTAGCGAATACTGTCGACCATCTCGGCCTGTGCCCGCTTGCGCTCTTGTACTTCGCTCTCCAGCAACCGGTTCTGCTCTTGCATCGCATCCCGGGCGCGCTTCAGACTAAGATGAGTATTGACCCGGGCAGTGAGAATCGCCGGACTGAGTGGCTTGGCAATATAGTCCACCGCACCCAACTCCAACCCGGCACGCTCGTCTTTGGCGTCACTTAACGCGGTAAGAAAAATAACCGGAATATCTCGTGTGACCGCATCCGCCTTCAGACGCCGACACACCTCGTGACCATCAATACCCGGCATCATCACATCAAGCAGGATGAGATCTGGTGATTTCTCTGTCGCCAGTTTTAACGCTCGCTCACCGTTGACTGCACACAATACTCGGTGCTGTTGCTCTTTCAGTACACCTCGCACTATATCGAGGTTATCGGGGGTATCATCTACCGCAAGAATGGTGGCGGAGGCAGTTACTGTCTCTAACATGTGATTACATCCTTCAAAAAGTTATCCGTCCGATTGTAACGCAATTACCCTCTCAATCGCCGCATCAAAATCATAATCAGCCACCGCATGAGATACCGCTGCCAACGACTTGGCGATGGCCTGATCCTGCACCAGCGGAGTCAACTCTGCCAGTAAGTCAGCGGCATCAGAATCACCATCTTCGAGCAGTTCCTTCACCCTTTCAAGCCGCTCCGCCAATTCTGTCTGGTCGAGGGCTGCCGTCTGTTCGTCCGCTGTCTCTGTAATGTCAAGCTGTTGCAGTCCGTCGATTACCGGCTGCAGGGCTTCAAGCGTTTGCTCGAGTAGAGGTTCTATCCCGGTGGACGCAGCATCTTCTTTGCACCCCTGCTCCAATCGCGCTGCTGTCGTCTGTACCTCCTTGGCGCCTATATTACCCGCTACCCCTTTTAGTGTGTGGGCGAGGCGGGTTGCCAATTCTGTGTCTCCGGCCGCTCTCGCGGTGGCAAACTGCTGACCGAATTCACGCTGACTGCTACGAAACCGCAGCAGCAGGTTGCGATACAGGGCGAGGTTGCCCATGGTGATCTCTAATCCCGCTGCGGTGTCGATGCCGGGCAGTTCCGGTAGCGCTGGTGCGGTTGCCGTTGCTGTCGTCTGCGCGGTCTCGGCCAGTTCGATGGGATTCGCTGGAGTGATCCAACGGGCGATGGTGCTGAACATGGCGTTGACATTGAGCGGCTTGGCGATGTGGTCGTTCATCCCCGCCGCAATCACCTTCTCTCTGTCCCCCACCATGGCGTTGGCGGTCATGGCAATAATCGGTAGTTGGGCATATCGAGACTGTTTGCGGATCTCACGCGTGGCTGTATAACCATCCATTATCGGCATCTGACAATCCATTAGCACTCCGTCAAAAGTTGAGCCATCAACTTCCTCTTTCGCAATAATGTCCAACGCCTCCTGACCATTATTGGCTAAAAATACAGTGATGCCCTTGCTATTGAGCAGTTCCAGTGCCAATTCTTGATTCATTTCATTGTCTTCAACCAATAACACTTTGGCACCATGTAATTTGTTAATTTCTTCAATAGAATTTTCCTGGTTTTTAGCTGCACGGGATTCAGAAACCACTTCGTGACCCATCGCCAGCATAATACTATCTAATAGGGTTGATGGTGTGACAGGTTTGGTTAAAAAAGCTCTGATGTCCACATTTTCCGCCGCATGATTGGCTTCTTCACGCCCATAGGCGGTAACCATGATGACGGTGGGTGCGTGACTAATCTCAGCATTACTTTGTATCGCCTGTGTACATTCTATGCCATCCATACCCGGCATTTTCCAATCCATTAAGACTAAGTCATAGGGCTTGTCATCGACAGCTTGCAATAAAGCAATGGCTGTTTCACCCGTACCTGCCTGGTCAATTTGAAAACCAAAACTGGCTAGCATTTCCGACAAAATTTCCCGTGATGTGCCATTATCATCGACCACCATAACATGTAGTGCACCCAACTCAGATGAAATAGAACGGCGTTTTGATATTTTTCCTTGCTGCTTACCTAGGCGGGCAGTAAATCGAAAGATACTGCCAACATTCGCTTCGCTTTCAACCCAAATCTCACCCTGCATCATTTCAGAGAGTTTTTTAGAAATCGTCAATCCTAACCCTGTGCCACCGTATTTTCGGGTCGTCGATGTATCAGCCTGACTAAAGGATTGGAACAATTTAGACTGCTGCTCCTGAGTCATACCAATACCACTGTCACGCACAGAAAATTGTAATAGAACACTCTCTTCTGATTCTTCTTTAACCTGAGCAGAAATTTCTATCTCATCACCAGCTTCAGTAAACTTAACAGCATTATTGCCTAAATTCACTAGAATTTGTCCCAGGCGAAGAGGATCGCCTATCAGAGCGGTGGGTAGCTCATGGGCAAGTCGAAACATCAGTTCCACGCCTTTTTCTTCCGCTTTAAGTCCGACCAGATTAGAAAGATTATCCATGACATCTTCCAGACGAAATGGAATCGTTTCCATATCCAACTTTCCAGCTTCTATCTTAGAAAAATCGAGAATATCGTTAATAATACCCAGCAAGGATTCACCAGAACGATGAACTTTTTCAATATAATTATGTTGTTTAGCACTTAATTCTGTTTCTAGCGCCAGGTGAGACATGCCGATAATCGCATTCATTGGGGTACGAATTTCATGGGACATATTGGCCAGAAAATCGGACTTGGCTTTTGTTGCTTCTTCGGCTAATTCTTTTGCCTTGATGATTTCATCTTCAAGCTTTTTATTTTCTGTAATATCTATTATAACGCCATCAATAAATGAGTCGCCACTTTCTGTTTTGACAGACTGACCTTTGCCACGAACCCATACCGTTTCACCACTTTTCGCTATTACCCGATAATCAAATTGAAAACTGTTCCCGTGTTCAAATTGTTCTGCAATGCTTCTTCCAGTTGACTCAACATCGTCAGGATGCATTATGGTAGAAAAAGTGACAATTCTACTCTCAATAAAATCAGATGCAGGATACCCTGTGATTTTTTCTATCTCGTCACTCATGTAAATAATTGGCCATGCTGAATCATTTACAACCCTATAGATTGCTCCGGGGACATTAGACACCATTGATTCAAATTGTTCCTGAGTTTTCTGTAAAGCTGCGGTAGCTGATTCTACTTTTTGGCTAACATCTCTGTTTTTGGTCAGCAGAAAAAAAACAAATAAGGCCATTAGAAAGCTGAGAATAGAACCTATCCAGAGAGTTGCATCAGCTAAAGACTGATCCGGGCCGCCCTGAAAATCCTGATTAAAAATCCAGGTGAGGCTAAGGTCTGCCTCTGCACTAATGGTACGTGTGGTAGATGCAAATAATTCATCACTATGGTTTGCCCTTATCACATTCTGCAGTTCTCCACGATCAGTTTTTTGTGGAAAACGACCGTCAACTTCCAGATCCATGCCGATAGGTGTATAGATAGCAATAAGACCATCTAAAAGCGCATGGTAATTAAGTAATCCAGTAATAGCTATAGTTTTAGTTTGAGCTTGTATTATCAATACCACCAGAGATATTGTTTGTCCTCCTGTCGTTTGCTGGGGTGCACCTAAAACTATCTGTCCGGGACGAACCAGAGCAGCGGCAAGTGAATTTAACAGACGGGTATTTTGTGCCAGTGTTTGCCCCGGCTTAAGCATACCCAGTGGATCGGATGACTCACTGACTCGCCAATGGGATATACCAGGATTTTCATCATCAGGCTGTAATACAGCAATTGCATCGAGAAAAAATGCAGTGGCACGCGATTCTAAAGCATCATAGGCATTAAAAAACTCATCTTCAGTAACGCTGTCAGAATTTTCATAGAGTGCGGCAATACCGGAAATCGGTGCATAACTTTCCTCAAGCCAGCCCAGAAAAGTGCCTGATAACCACTGCGCAGCCTGCTTGGCATCCGTTTCCCAATTAGTTATTGCTCTTTGTCGAAAAGAGTCACTTAATAACAAAGTACCCCCCAAACCCAAAATCAGGATCACCGATGGCATTAGCCAGCGCCAACGATTAACCTGATGAGAGTCATATTTTTTGTTCACTGCTGGATGACCCAGTCATCTACACTAAACACGGGACGAAAACCTCTAGGTGGGATAGAAGTGGTTTGGTCAAA
Source organism: Gammaproteobacteria bacterium (assembly GCA_015232955.1). Taxonomy (GTDB): domain Bacteria; phylum Pseudomonadota; class Gammaproteobacteria; order Thiohalomonadales; family Thiohalomonadaceae; genus JADFYS01. The sequence continues at coordinate 1,357 of JADFYS010000043.1, read as the reverse complement.
TTCTTTAATATTTTTTCGGTCAACCACCTGAACTTTAGGTCCTATATGTTTAAGATAGGGCTTAGCTTCTAATATCTTGATGATTTGGTTGATAGCTAAACGAGCCTGAACACCTTGTTTATCGGTAGGTGCCGCTATAATTTGACCTCTTCGTATCCCCCTATGCACACCAGGCCCATAATAATAGGATATTACCTTGATAGATTTTTTTAAACCGCGTTTAGTCAGAATATCAACGGCGGCTTCAGCGCTAACAGTACTTCCAACCACATAATCAATACTCGCATGCTGCTTCAGAGCCTCTTCAATTAACTGTTCTTGAACAGCTCGTCCGGTATCCCCCCAGGAGGTTTTTAGTATATGAATATGACTGTCTTTGAGCGCTTCCTGAAAGCCAGCATCACCAGCTAAAGACCAGCCAGGACCCTTGGGTCCGGGTAACCAGATAATATTGATTTTTTCCCCAGTAGTGTTTACAGTTAATTGTTTAAGATAATTACCCGTTTGATAACCATTATCCCAATAAGAACCAGCGGTTCTGGCAGTAAGGTTTTTTGCCGATATCCAGTTAATCAGATCAACAACAGGTTTTCCTTCAGCAACAATCTGTTCAACCTGCTCATTAATACCATCTGTTGTTATACCACTTACAATCAGTCCATCAGCACCAGTATTCATGCATTCTTGTATTTGCTGTTTTTGTATTTCCAGCTTATCATAGCCACCGGCTTCATTCAGGCGCAGGCGCACACCAAGGCGTTTTGCCTCATCCACCAGAGCAAAGTTGACCGCCAGCCAGTAAGCATCTTTTAAATGAGGAATGGAGGCACAAATTTTCCAGGGTTTTGCTGCTTTATTTAAGGCTGAGTAAATTTCAGTATGTCGTTTCATTTGCGTATTGAACGGTGGATCCCAGACATCAATTTGCAGTGGAAACCAGCTGGCAGCAAAAGAGGTAACACTGAGTAAAGCCAAAATCAATACCATTAATATTTTGCTAAAAGTCATAGAATCTTCCTCAATTCATTTATTTGAATATCGCGAATTCAACTTGCAAGTACAACACGCAGGGCCTCGGCGAATACACCGTACGGTGTCTGGTACTTTAGGCACTTGTAGGGCCGCTTATTGATCTTATCCACGAAGCTCTGCAACTCCGATTCAGACACCTTACCTAAATTCGCTCCTTTTTGGAAGTAGCGACGAATCTTTTGGCGAACGAAAGTGCAGAGGCGGTGATCCTTAGAATGCACCGAAATTGGCATGCTGGTTAATCAGTCGGATACTGCTATCCGGATGCTAGAGACGACGGCCATCCATGCCGATAATCCTAAAATCCGAAGTTGGACACCGTGAA
>JADFYS010000439.1 GCA_015232955.1 Gammaproteobacteria bacterium | reverse complement strand
AAGCGCGACGCTCGAGCGTAATGAACCCTTTGAATAGCCACGCTTCTCGACTCCCTGAAATCCAGTGTTTCCAACTCTCTTGGGTATAGCGACTCATCACCATCTTGACTTCACTACTCTTTCATTTCATACTAACTAACAGCTCAACAATAACAAGAATTTAATAAAATACTAATGTTCGGAGGGGTTTCCGCTTGAAGCAAAGAATCACCGCGACCAACCACGAGTATCAGGTAGGCGATGAGGAGTTTATCGTCTCCAAGACCGATACCAAAGGCCGCATCACTTATGTTAACCGCGTCTTTATGAAGGTGGCCCGCTTTAACGAAGATCAGCTACTGGGGCAGCAACATAACATTATTCGTCATCCCGATATGCCGCGAGGGGTTTTTAAATTTCTCTGGGATACCATTAGTCAGGGTGATGAGTGTTTCGCTTTTGTAAAAAACCTGGCAGCGGACGGTAGCTATTACTGGGTATTTGCCAATGTTACGCCAGATTATGATGAGAGTGGTACCATCATTAAAGGCTATTTTTCCGTAAGAAGAAAGCCATCCCTCACTGCCATCAACACCATCACCCCTATCTACCAGGAGATGCTCGCCCTTGAACAGAGAGTCGGGGCAGCGGAGGCGTGCAGTGCATCTATTGCTCTTTTAACAAGCAAAATAAAAAAACTTAATACCGAATATTTTGACTTAGTACACCACCTACAGAACAACTAGACTACGACCATGAAATTCGATAGTAATCAAAGCAAAAATATTCCACTTATTCGAACACAGTTTTTAATTTTTTGTATCTCTATCAACTTTATCGTTCTCCTTGGGGTGGTGTACGAAAGCCTCCGTTACGATTTTAACTATCCGCTTCTCACTTTTCCGCTGGTAACCGCACTCTTCACCTTTATTGCCTGGAAAAAGATCACCCACCTTTTAGACTCCATCTACCGCGTTGAAGAGATTATTACCAAAGCGGCCAATGGAGAGTTTCATCACCGTATCACCAATACTGTAGGGCTGGGGTGCTTAGGCAAACTCTCCTGGGCGATCAATGATCTCCTCGATAATATCGAGACCTATTTTAAAGAGGTCAATAGCTGTTTTGCTGCGGTCTCTGCCAACAACTTTTCGCGTCGAGTCTATCCTGTAGGACTTCCGGGGTTAATCAAAGAATCTCTCAAATTCATCAATTTATCGCTTAAAGATGTTGAAACGGGTATCCACATTATTGCCAAAAACCACCTCCAGTCCGAACTACATCACCTAAATACCAGCAATCTTATCAATAACCTTAAATCGAATCAGGCAGATCTCATCTCCGCAACCGATTCAATGAATCTTGTCGACAAAATTGTGCGCGAAAATAACCAAAAAACGCATGAAAACCTCAATACTGTGGATGGCATTACCCACTCCTTAAACTCCATTGCCACCAATATGGACTCCGCGACATCTACAGTTACTGAGCTGGTCGCCGAAACAGAGAGAGTTCATCAATCACTCGGTTTTATCACCAATATCGCCAAGCAGACCAACCTCCTTGCCCTAAATGCAGCGATAGAAGCGGCAAGAGCGGGTGAACATGGCAGAGGCTTTGCCGTAGTCGCCGAAGAGGTCAAAGATCTATCTGAAAGAACCCGAGAGGCGACCGCAGAGATCGAATCATCTCTGGCAAAACTGCAAAGACGGGTAGAACAGATTAGCATCAGTTCAGAAAAAACCCATCGCCTGACTCAGGATGTAAATACCCAGATCAACCATTTTTCAGAAAACTTTGTCTCAATGGTAGAAACTGCCAATACGACTCAAACCAATATTGGGCTGACCCGAGACATGCTGTTTGCACTATTGGTTAAGATGGACCATGTTATCTTTAAACAGAATGCCTATGTCGCCTTAGGCAGTGGAGACAAAGAGTGCCCGCAAGCGAAGATGATTTCGGTTACTCACCACAACTGTCGTCTCGGTAAGTGGTATTATGAAGGTCTGGGCAGAGAGAACTTCAGTATGACCCCTTCATATAAGAGCCTCGAAATGCCTCACGCTGAGGTTCACAAATATTTCCAGGAATCTCTTAGTTATGTAGTCGGTGACGATGTCATTTCAGAAAATGACCGAAAAAAGATCATCGCGCCAGTCATCAAAGGTGAAGAGGCGAGTGATCGGGTGATGGCTCTTATCGACAAGATAGTCAAAGAGCGTCATCAGCAAACAGGCTCATAACGGACAGCTAAGCAATGCTATTATGTGAGTGACTGCGAAGGGATGACCGCTACCCGATTGCCGGGTGTCGATGGCATGGACGCCATCGTCAAGCCCCCATGGATGGGTTTACGGCGTCCCGCC
>JADFYS010000438.1 GCA_015232955.1 Gammaproteobacteria bacterium | reverse complement strand
TTCATGCGGCTTCATGCCTTGAATAGCCACACTTCTCGACTCCCTGAAATCCAGTGTTTCCAAGTATCTTGGGTATAGGGATCGAGAAAACGGGGGTTGTTGCAGCCTCTACCGTATACTGGGGATCTGCCTCTCGTTTAAGGGGATGTAGGGACGAAGCTGCTCGCCAAGATAGAGCTGGCGTGGACGACCAATCTTCTGTGTGGGATCATCGTGCATCTCGTTCCACTGCGCGACCCAACCGACTGTCCGTGCCACTGCAAAGAGAACCGTAAACATCGATACCGGTATTTTCAATGCTTTAAAGATGATTCCTGAATAGAAATCTACATTAGGGAAGAGCTTTTTCTCGATAAAATAGGGGTCATTGAGGGCGACCTGTTCCAGCTCCATCGCCAGATCGAGCAGAGGATCTTTTGAGATCCCGATCTCCTCCAACACCTCATGGCAGCTCTGCCGAATCACCTTCGCCCTGGGATCGGTCTGCTTATAGACCCGATGGCCAAACCCCATCAGGCGGTAAGGATCGTTTCGATCTTTGGCTCGGGCGATATATTGCGGGATATTCTTCTTATCACCAATCTCAATTAGCATATTGAGTACCGCTTCATTGGCTCCGCCGTGCGCCGGCCCCCAGAGTGAGGCGATACCGGAAGCGATGCAGGCAAAAGGGTTGGCGGCAGAAGATCCCGCAAGACGGACGGTAGAGGTTGAAGCGTTCTGCTCATGATCTGCATGCAGGATCAGGATACGATCCATAGCGCGGGTAAAGATCGGGTTGACCCGATACTCTTCACTCGGAACCGCAAACATCATATTGAGAAAATTCTCGGAGTAGGTGTGGTTGTTTTTGGGATAGATGAAGGGCTGGCCAAGAGAGTATTTATAGGCCCAAGCGGCAATGGTCGGAACTTTGGCGATCATCCGATAAGAGGCGACCATCCGGTGCTGGGGGTTATCGATATCGAGACTGTCGTGATAAAAGGAGGAGAGCGCCCCCATCACCCCCACCATAATCGCCATCGGGTGACTGTCGCGCCGAAAACCCTGATAAAAGCGGGAGAGCTGCTCATGGAGCATGGTGTGGTAGGTGATATCCGCCTCAAACNTGCTCATCTGCGGCTGGTTGGGCAGCTCACCAAAGAGCAGCAGATAGGCGACCTCAAGAAAGTCGGAGTGCTGCGCCAACTCCCCGATATCGTAACCGCGATAACGGAGGATCCCCTTTTCACCATCAATATAGGTGATCTTCGAACCACAACTTGCGGTAGAGGTGAAACCGGGATCATAGGTGAAAAAACCGGTCTGGCTGTAGAGGCGACGAATATCGATCACATCGGGTCCGTCACTGCCACTAAGAACGGGGAAGTTCCACCGCTCTCCGGTATGGTTATCGGTTAGGGTAACTGTACGCTGCTCTTGATTCATTATCTTCCTATCCTTAGCTTATGGATCAGTTATATCCAAAACAGCTAGAAACGCTGGTTTCAGAAAGCCGATAAGCGCGACGATCGAGCATGATCGAGCATTGTGAAGCCTTTGAAGAGAATGACTATTCATGCGACTTCACGCCTTGAATAGCCACCCCTCTCGACTCCCTGAAATTCAGTGTTTCCAACTGTCTTGGGTATATCACTGCTGTCATCATACCTCAACTCTCGTCAGGGTTGGAGCGAAAAGAGTTTCGACCCCCTACCACAAATTCCCTCTCCCACAGGAAGAGGCAGCTGTGGCAGAATAGGGCCAGTAATTTAGTTAAAGGTTAGGTGAAATGGAGATCTCTCTCATCTGGGCGATGGATCGGAACGGTCTGATTGGTGTCAATAACCGACTGCCGTGGCAATTGCCCGCGGATATGCGCTGGTTTCGCCAACATACACTAGGCAAACCGGTGGTGATGGGACGAAAGACCTTTGACTCCTTTGGTGGACGCCCGCTGCCAAAACGGACCAATGTCGTGGTCACCACCAACCAGAACTATGCTCCCGAGGTGAACGGGGATTTGGTGGTAGTACACTCCATTGCCGAAGCGCTAGCCGCAGTTGAATCTGCCCCCGAAGTGATGGTCATTGGGGGATCCTCTTTTTACAGGCAACTGTTACCACAAGCAGATAGACTCTATGTAACCGTCGTCGATGGAACCTTTAACGGCGACGCCTGGTTTCCCGAAGTGGCGTGGGAGGCGTGGCAGAAGGTTGAAGATCTATCTCATGCAGAAGATGCTGACAACCCCTATGCAATGAACTTCGCTATCTACCGCAGAAAGGGATCCCCAGCCAATATTAAATAAGTAATTGCGGTGGGTGTCCGCTCCCCGGTTGACGGCTGTCGATGGCATGGACGCCATCGTCA
>JADFYS010000437.1 GCA_015232955.1 Gammaproteobacteria bacterium | reverse complement strand
TCAATCGGATAGCGGAGATCCTAGCTTGCATGAGTGGGGTGGCGTCACCCTCGATAATGAAATGTATTTCACGCTTACATTAAGAGCATTGGGTTAGTGGGGGCGTCACGAAATCCGGGGTTGACAACTCAACCTCTTTTCGTGAAACTGCTCGGCGGACAGAATCATAAAAATCGTAATTGTCTGTTCCATTTGTGGGGGAGTGTGCATTAAGGACTATGTTCGGGTTGGCCGAAGATCGTCTCTTCTGCGGGCAAAAATGGATCGCTGCCCTCTCTCCTGAGAATCGTTTCTTTGTTATCTGAGGAGTCATAATCTATGGAGAACCACCAGTCCTACTGGGCGGCAAATGTCAGGCTGATGACCATCTGCCTCGCCATCTGGTTTACGGTCTCATTCCTGTTTGGAATTATTCTGGTTGAACCCCTGAATACAATTCATCTCGGCGGTTACAAGCTGGGATTCTGGTTTGCACAGCAGGGTTCCATCTACACCTTTGTAATCTTGGTCTTTTTCTACTCTGCGCAGATGAACCGACTTGATCGTAAGTTTGGTGTCAACGAAGAGGAGGAGAGATAAGCGATGGAAGAACTAAAACTCTATACCTACATCGCGGTTTTCGGCACCTTCGGCCTCTATTTCATCATCGCCTGGTGGGCACGAGCCGGTAGTACCAGTGAGTTCTATGTCGCTGGCGGTGGGGTTCATCCGGTACTCAATGGGATGGCCATCGGTGCTGACTGGATGAGTGCTGCGTCGTTTATCTCTATGGCCGGGCTTATCGCCTTTTTGGGATATGGTGGCTCCGTCTTTCTCATGGGTTGGACCGGAGGATATGTCCTCTTGGCGATGCTTCTCGCGCCCTATCTGCGCAAGTATGGCAAGTATACCGTGCCCGAGTTTATCGGCGATCGTTACTACTCCAATATTGCGCGGGTAGTGGCGGTACTCTGTCTAATTATCGCCTCACTCACCTATGTTATCGGCCAGATGAAGGGGGTGGGGGTCGCATTCTCCCGTTTCCTTGAGGTTGACTACGGGATCGGCCTGGGTATCGGCATGTTTGTGGTCTGGGTCTATGCTGTACTGGGGGGGATGAAAGGGATCACCTACACCCAGATCGCCCAGTACTGTGTGCTCATCTTCGCCTATACCGTTCCTGCGGTCTTTATCTCGCTCCACCTCACCGGTCATCCCCTCCCTCAGGTGGGCTTGGGAAGTACGCTTGCCGATGGCAGTGGCGTCTATCTTCTCGATAAACTGGATCAGGTGGTGACTGAACTTGGGTTCAAGGAGTACACCACCGCAACGCTTGGCAGTTCGTTGAATATGTTTATGTACACCCTCTCTTTGATGATCGGAACAGCAGGTCTGCCCCATGTCATCATGCGTTTCTTTACCGTACCTACGGTGCGCGCCGCGCGCTCTTCTGCCGGTTGGGCGCTGGTCTTTATCGCTGCCCTCTACACGGTAGCACCTGCGGTGGGGGCGATGGCTCGCCTCAACCTGATGAACACCATTCAGCCGGAAAACGGAGTAGCGCTGGAGTATGAACAGCGTCCTCAGTGGTTTAAAAACTGGGAGAAGACCGGTCTGCTTCAGTTTGAAGACAAGAATGGCGATGGTCGCATTCAGTATGTTGCCGACAAAGAGCAGAATGAGATGGTCAAGGTGGACCGTGACATCATGGTTCTTGCCAATCCAGAGATAGCCAATCTTCCCAACTGGGTGATCGCCTTGGTGGCTGCCGGGGGGTTGGCCGCTGCGCTCTCCACCGCGGCTGGACTGCTGTTGGCGATCTCTTCCTCCATCTCTCATGATCTGATGAAGGGGGTGATGATGCCGTCGATATCGGAAAAGGCGGAGCTGTTGGCAGGACGGGTCACGATGACGCTCTCGATACTCGTTGCCGGTTACCTTGGGTTAAATCCGCCCGGGTTTGCGGCGGGGACGGTCGCTTTGGCCTTTGGTCTGGCGGCCTCTTCCATCTTTCCGGCGCTTATGATGGGGATCTTTGCCAAGACGATCGGCTCCCGTGCTGCGATTGCCGGTATGGTGGCGGGGATCGGCGTCACCCTGCTCTACATCTTCCAGCATGAGGGGATTATGTTTATCAAAGAGACCTCGTTCCTGGGTGGAATGGAGAAAAACTGGTTCTTTGGTATTGATCCCAAGGCGTTTGGCGCAGTTGGGGCGATGGTGAACTTTGCGGTCGCCTTTGCCGTCTCCTCTATGACCCGTGAGCGGCCACCAGAGAATATCCAGCAGATGATCGAGGATATTCGGATTCCATCTGGCGCCGGAGCTGCGGCTACCGGGCATTAAGATGCTCTACCCTTTAAGGCCCCGCATT
>JADFYS010000436.1 GCA_015232955.1 Gammaproteobacteria bacterium | reverse complement strand
ATCACCTGATCTCCCTCTCCCAGCGGGAGAGGGTAGGGGTGAGGGTTAAAAAAGCAGGGGGGTCTGAACGGTTACTCCGCCTGTTCCCCTCCCCCCTAACTTGCATGAATGGGGTGGCGTCACCCTATTTCACGCTAACTTCGCCTCTGGCGAGCGTATGGCTTAACCCCAATCGCCCACGAGGAGCTTGAGAAATGGCCGAGATGGAAGACCGCTGGTTATCTATAAGTGAGATTTGCAAGTACCTTGGGGTCAGCAATGACACCGTGTACAAGTGGATCGATAAACATGAAATGCCCGCGCATCGCATGGGCCGCCTCTGGAAGTTCAAGAAGGATGAGGTGGACGAATGGGTGAAGTCCGGAGGCGCTGCCGAACGATATAAAAATGAATCCTGACCAAGAATGAGTAACGATAGATACAGCATGTCATTTACAACGGGCACTCTCTTTCACCGCGAATCGGTGAAGCTGGCCGCGCTGTATCTTGATCTTGGCGATTGGAACTCTGTTCGAGACAAGGTCATTGCAGAGAATCTACTGCAGACCAGGACACTCAATACGCTCAAACGAGTCTGCAGCGAGGTCGTATCTCGGCTTAGGAAGCTGAGCCAAGGTGAACTTGGATTTCTTGTTGAGGGCAGCCACCAAGAGCAAGCCTACATTCTGTGGCTCGCCGTTTGCCGTCGGTACAGATTCATCGCTGATTTTGCCGTCGAAGTGATTCGCGAGCGATATATCACGCTAAAGAGTGATCTCACTCACGAAGATTTTGATTCCTTCTTCAACCGAAAGTCCGAATGGCATTTGGAACTGGATGAGATCACCCCGGCGACGCGAAGCAAATTGCGACAGGTTCTGTTCAAGATGCTTCGTGAGGCTAATCTTTTAACGGCCAACAACATGATACACGCTGCCATGCTCAGCCCGAGACTGTTGGTCGTGATCTATCGTGGCAACCGCAGGGATGTTTCTTACTTCCCTGTATTTGAATCCGATTTGAAGGGGATGGGGTAGTGACAGCAGATATTGCCAGAATGCCAATGCAAGACAAGTTTCAGCATCTCTTTGCTGTGATCTCGGGTCAGCGTTTTCTCAACAAGCAAGGTCTCGGTAACGAGGTCCCGTTCTTCATCTGTCCCTTCAAGCCAGAAGAGTCCGTTGGAATGGAGCGACTTCAGCGACAGCTGGTCAATCGCCTTGAGCAGGCCGGTAACCGGATACTGGAGATCAACCTGTACGACCTTTCGATAGAAATCCTCAAAGACCGTGATATCTGGAACCAAATTCTCGAGATGGAGGAGTCTGTCTCCAAAGAGCAGCTCAAAGAACTGCTGCAAGGCGTGCTGGACTCCGAAGCGCATCTTGTTCCAGCCATTGCGGCCAGACTGGCAGGCACCGATTTCGATGTTCTTTTTCTGTGCGGTGTTGGCGAGGTGTTCCCTTACATTCGATCGCACAACATTTTAAATAATTTGCAGAGTACGGCGAAAGAAAAGCCGACTGTCATGTTTTTCCCAGGAGCCTACACCCACTCCATAGAGTCTGGATCTTCTCTTGATCTCTTTGGTAGATTGCATGACGACAAGTACTATCGGGCATTTAACATCTTTCACTGCGAGCCTAACGGCAGGGAGCAGGGGACAGGTTTCAGGGGGCAGGAATGAAATTCGAGGATCTGGAAGTTTGGAAACGGTCGGCAGCGTTGAGTGCCGAAATCTACCTGACATTGACTCAACTGAAGGATTTTGGATTTAAGGATCAAATTACAAGATCCTCTTTGTCGATTCCCAGCAATATCGCTAAAGGGGTTGAGCGTGGTTCAGATAATGAAGTGATCCGTTTTTGTGCCATCGCTAGTGGTTCCTGTGGCGAACTGCGCACTCAAATCTACATCGGTATGAAGATCGGTTATATCAGCGCAGATCAAGGAAAACCGTGGATTCAAGAAACTATCGAAATCTCAGCCATGCTCACCGGGTTCATAAAACATCGCCAAGGAAACGCTCATGAGTAATCTGTCCCCTGTCCCCTGCACCCTGCACCCTATCTTCGCCAAGAAGATTGATCGCCCGATTGAAGGGGTCATCAAAGCTGACGATGAGGCCAGCCTTCGCCTTGAGATTGAAGAAGTGGTGCTCAACGACTATCTGCGTGAGTTCCGTACCAAGCTCACCTCGCACAAGAACCACCTGGAGGCGGTCAGCATCAGCGCTAGCAGCAGCCAGGGCGAGAAGACCAGGGCGTTGAAGGAGATCGAGAAGATCACCAAGATGATCGCCGAGATGGAAGAGTACGAGCGCGAAGTGCTTTATCCGCTAGCCACCGAGCAGGTGGAGATCGACCTCGACGACGGCG
>JADFYS010000435.1 GCA_015232955.1 Gammaproteobacteria bacterium | reverse complement strand
TGTTTCGTGATAACTGCTCTCCAGCTCCTTAATTTGGCACTGTAACTGAGTATGGAGGCGGTTGAAGGCGGCATTGAGGTCAGCGATCTCATCCTCCCCTTTTACCGGAAGTCTCTTGAATGGCTCCTCCTCCAGTGCCATGGCGTTGATCCGTTTTGAGGTCTGCTGTAGCTCCCGTAGATGGCGGCGGAGGAGCCAGCTTGAAGAGAGGGCGATGATGAGTGCGAAGAGAAGGCTCGTCAACCCCACCTCAATCAAGAGTTCACGCTGACTCCTGATCTGTGCCGGTTGTGGCAGGATGTGCACCACAATCCACTCCATAATCTTTAACTTTGAGGTGGAAAAGAGGGTGAGCGTCCCCCCATCCTCTCTGATGTACCCCGACTGCTCGCCCTTCAGGGCACGATCCACCACGATGTTCGTCCCCGGCTCAGGGAGTGGTTGCATCGCCAGTGACGAATCACTGGCGGTGATATAGAGTCTCAGGTTCGGTTCGATCACCAGATGTTGGGAGTTCTGACCCAACGCCTCGTCTCCGATCTGTTGAAACAGATTGTCATCTGCAAGGCGGGTCACTCCGAAGATAAAACCGAGTGCTTCTCCGTTGGTGCCGAGGATCGGCGTGTCGACCACAAACACCGGACTTTTCAAGCCGCGTCCAATGATCGGTCGCGAGATCACCGCCGCCTTGCTGCTGCGTGCGGAACGAAGGTGAGGGCGGTCGGAGAAGTCGATATTCGCCCGCCCCGGAACCTGTGGCGAATCGACAAAGGAGTGTCCGGCCCCGTTGAGTACGACCATGCCGCCGTTATAGAAGTGGTGCAGTTCGAGACGCTGGTCCAGCAGCTGCTGGATCTCGGCCTGGGTACGCAGTTGGGTTCCATCTGTGAGCTGTTGGGCAAACGCCTCGAGTAACTGCTTCCGCTCATTGATGGCGTTATCTAATCTTCGGGCCACCATCTCGCTAATCTCCTGCTGCTGCTCCAGTAGCAGCTGATGGGAGTGATCGTTCAGTACCCGCAGAAGCAGAGTGACAATGAGCAGTGTAGAGATTAAGAAACTACCCAGGGCGATAAGGAGGATTCGCTGCGAAAAGCCGAGCCGGAACCAGTTGCGGGGAAGCGCGCTCTGTAAAGTCGTCATTAGAGAGCCTCTCCGGGCAACCAGATGATGAGGCGACATCCCATACCTTCACCTTCTGACTCTAGCCAGATACGGCCACCGTGGCGCTCTACAATCTTGCGTGATACCGCCAGACCGATACCGGTACCTTCATAGCGGTTGCTTGGATGCAGGCGCTGGAACACCTTGAACAGGCGCGCTATCTGTTGAGGATCTACCCCAATCCCGTTGTCGCTGATGGTGAACTCCCAGCCGCTCCCCTCTGCCTGAACCGTAATGGTGATCTCGGGCCGGCGCTCCGGGTCGCGGTATTTGATGGCATTATCTATCAGGTTCTGAAACAACCGGGTGAACTCGTTACGGCTGACCACAACCTCTGGCCAATCACCACGGATCTCAATCAGAGAACCCGACTCTTTGACCACCGGCTGCAGGAAAGAGAGGGCCTCGTCTAGCGCCTCCCGGCTCTTTAGCGGCGCCATCGGCTCGCCCATGCGCCCGACTCTTGAGTATTCAAGAAGTGATGCCAGCATCTGCTCCATCCGGTTCACACCATCGACCGCAAACCCCATCATCTGCCGGGTATCCTCTTTGAGAAGATCTGCGAGGCTTCGCTCCAGAAGCTGAACATAGCTCGAGACCATGCGCAGCGGTTGGCGCAGGTCATGAGAGATCACATAGGCGAACTGTTCCAGCTCATCATTCGATGCCTTGAGTTCATGGGCGAGATTTTTCAGTGACTCCTCCCGCAACCTCTCTGCGCTGATGTCGGTGTTAATCCCCACCATACGCGACACATGGCCCGACTTGTCACTAACCAGCACCGCATTGGCCTGGAGATAGCGCACCTCGCCATCGGGCCTGATAATCCGAAACTCCCCCTTAAAGTTTTGACCGGTTCGAATCGCGGTGGCGACACCGGCACTGGCAGATTCGAGGTCATCCGGATGCAGAGACTGCTGCCAGGTCTCATAGGCGCTGCCAAACTGCTTCTCATCAACCCCGTATAGCGCAAACATATTGCTGTCCCAACTCAGGTGGTTGCTATCGAGATTGAGATCCCAGGTGCCGATATGGGCGGACTCCAGGGCGAGGGCCAGACGCTCTTCACTCTTCTGCAGCGCCTCCATTGTCCTCTGGTAGCGCTCATTGCTCTCTGCCAGTGCCGCTTCACTTTGCTGATGGGCCTCAACCTCCTGCTGTAGCCTCTGATTGAGGCGTCGGGTGGTCAAGCTCCAGATGGCGATG
>JADFYS010000434.1 GCA_015232955.1 Gammaproteobacteria bacterium | reverse complement strand
TAGCTGTCGCGCGACACGGGGGGCGCTGACAAAGAGCTCCTCCTCCTGATCCAGATCTAGGGCGAAACGGTGAGTTGGGTGGTCGCTGTTGATGGCGTTTAGAGAGGTGACGCTGCTCACCCCCTCCACCGCTCTTAGTAGGGTGGCAGCACGCTCACTATCCCCCCCTACCTCGACCACAATCCGTTTGCCGGCACGCAACTCAGCCATCGAGGCGTCGAGGGCCATGGATCCGTGACGGATGATAAGAACCCGATCACAGAGCGCCTGCACCTCTTGCAGAATATGGGTGGAGATGATCACCGTCGCCTCATCTGCCAGAGAACGGATCAACTCCCGCATATGCTGTACCTGTGTTGGGTCGAGACCGTTGGTCGGCTCGTCAAGAATGAGGAAGCGGGGGTTGTGGAGAATCGCCTGAGCAACCCCAACCCGCTGCCGATAACCGCGGGAGAGGGTGGCGATGGTCGCTGTCGCCTTGGGGGTCAGTTCGGTTTTGTTCATGGCGGTGAGGATCTGCTGTTGGCGCACCTCTTGATCGATCCCGTGGAGGGCGGCGGCAAAATCGAGATAGTCGATAACCGTCATCTCCGGATAGAGGGGATCATTCTCCGGAAGATAGCCGATGCGCTGCTGAATCTGCTGCCGTGCAGTCGCCAAGTCGAGACCGTCGATCTCTATCCGACCGCCGCTCGGTTCAAGATAGCCGGTGAGCATCTGCATAATAGTGGTTTTACCGGCGCCGTTGTGGCCAAGCAGGCCGACGATCTCACCCTGACCGATCTCGAAAGAGACCTGATCGATGGCGGTAAAGTCGCCGTAGGTTCGGGTTAATGAATCGACTCGAATCATTCACAATCTCCTCAGTATGATGAATTGTCGTAAAGCTGTGATCAGGCGTGGTGATGGTGATCCTGCCCTTGTTCGCTTTGGAACGGTGCTCCGGCTGCGATGAAAACGGTAAGGGGGAGACCGGTTGGAACCGCGGATCATCGGAGTGACCACCGCTCGGGATCCCATGTTGGGGGCAAAGACCATCTTTGGATGGCATAAGTTCAGCCGGATGTAAAAAAATTGTGATCGTGATGCAAAGAGGTGCTGTTATTGGGGTGGGTAGCAATGTCATTAAGTTAAGGGTGGGGATGACCGCTACCCGATTGGCGGGACGCCGTAAACCCATCCATGGGGGCTTGACGATGGCGTCCATGCCATCGACACCCGTCAATCGGGTAGCGGAGATCCCTTCGCAGTCACTAACTTAATAGCATTGGGGTGGGTAGGGGCACGCTCTATTTCTGTACGAACAGTTATCGCTTGCCGTAGTGCCCCTTTTCGAGCTATTTTGGGCCGACGACAATTAGGAGAGATAGAGATGCGGGTTGCAGTGGTAGGTGGGACAGGGTTTGTCGGCAGTTATCTGACCGAGGGGCTACTTGCGCGCGGAGATCAACCGGTGCTGCTGGTGCGACCGGGAAGTGAACCCCGGGTGAACTCTCGACAGTGTGAGCAGGTGGCAGGTTATGTAGATCAGCCGCAGGCGTTAGAGCAGCTTCTTGAAGGTGCTGATGCGGTGATCCATCTTGTCGGTATCCTGCGAGAGATGCCGTCTCGGGGGGTGACCTTCGAAAAGTGTCAGTATGATTCACCACTGCACCTGATGCGTGCGGCAGAGAAGATGGGGGTGAAGCGGTTTCTGTTAATGAGTGCCAACGGGGTCAAAGCGGAAGGCACCGCCTATCAGATGACCAAATACCGCGCCGATGAGGCGCTGCAGGCGTCGGCACTGGAGTGGACCATTTTTCGCCCCTCAGTACTGTTTGGTGATCCGCGGGGGAGGATGGAATTTGCCACCCAACTCTACCGGGAGATCATCTCTATCCCTGCACCATCCCCCCTCTTTTACCAAGGGCTGCTCCCCCTAAATGCCGGCTCGATGGCGATGACACCGATCCATGTCAGTGATGTGGTCGCCGTCATGTTGGCAAGCCTCGACCGTCAGGAGATGGTGGGTAAGATCTACCCTCTGGGGGGTGGACGAGAGGTTAGCTGGAAAGAGATCCTCAAAACCATCGCCGCGGCTACTCATCGCCGTTTTTTTGCACTACCGGTCCCTGTCTGGGCGATTCACAGTGTCGCTGCGCTGCTCGATCGTTTCGAAGAGTTTCCTATCACTCGGGATCAGTTGACAATGCTTCTGGAGGGGAACTGCTGTGATTCAGAAGAGATCTTCCAGCAACTGGGGATCACTCCTCGCCCTTTTACCCAGGAGCAGCTCGATTATCTTAACCACTCCGCTTAGCGTGAAATACATTAGCGTAACCATTCACTCCCCTGGCCTGTTTTAGCCCTCACCCCGGCCCTCTCCCAATGGG
>JADFYS010000433.1 GCA_015232955.1 Gammaproteobacteria bacterium | reverse complement strand
GGCGGTGGGCGAATCAGTCGTGAGTATGCGTTAGGACGGCGGTGGACGGATCTGATTATCGAGTGGCCTGTGAGCGAGAGCGATGGTTTTTATGGTGAGCTACAACGGATCGTGATCGAGCTAAAGATCCTGCGCGGTGATCTCAATACGGTCATTCTTAAAGGGGTGGAACAGACTGCTGCCTATGCCGATGGTTGCGGCGCTACGGAGGCGCATCTGGTGATCTTTAATCGCGATCCAGAGGTGAGTTGGGATGAGCGGTTATGGCATCAACAGCAGCTTCATGGTCGGTACACCATTGATATTTGGGGCTGTTAATCTCCTGTTGCGGTGCTGGTTGAACCGTTGATGGAGTTGTTGATCACTGGTGCCTCCGGGTTTATCGGCTCGGCTCTGGTTCGTCTGCTCTCTCAGGATGAGCGCTACCGGGTACGGGCTACCTACCGTAGTTTGCCGCAGTTACAGTTGGAGTCGCGTATTTCACCGCTACTCATTCCCGGATTGTCTGCAGATTGGGACTGGAGGAGGGATCTGCTGGGGGTGGAGGTTGTAGTCCATACCGCGGCACGGGTCCATGTGATGGATGAGACCGTCGATGATCCCCTTGAGGCGTTTCGGCAGGTTAATGTTGCCGGTACGCTGAATCTGGCGCAGCAGGCGGCAGAGGTGGGGGTTCGCCGCTTTATCTTTTTGAGTTCGATTAAGGTCAATGGTGAGCAGACCCCGCTGGGTCGTCCTTTTTCCATAGAGGATCCACCCAATCCTGTGGATCCCTATGCCCAGTCGAAACTCGAGGCGGAGAGTGCCCTGCTGCAGCTTGCTGCCGACAAGGGGATGGAGGTGACCATTATTCGCCCGGTGCTGGTTTACGGTCCGGGGGTTAAGGGTAATGTTCAGACCATGATTCGCTGGGTACGGCGGGGGATTCCGCTTCCTCTTGGAGCCATTAATAATCGTAGAAGTCTGGTTGCGCTGGATAATCTGCTGGATCTCATCGTCACCACCATTCACCACCCACAGGCGGCCAATCGACGCTTTTTGGTGAGTGATGGTGACGATGTCTCGACAACGGAGCTGTTACAGCGGTTGGCGGTTGCGCTGAACTCCCCCTCACGCCTGCTGTCGGTTCCGCCGGCGTGGATACAACGGGGGGCAGAACTGTTGGGTAAAAGGGCGTTTGCGCAGCGGCTTTTAGGATCGCTACAGGTGGATATTGCCGCCACCCGACAGCAGTTGGACTGGACGCCGCCAGTGACCATGGCTCAGGGGTTAAAACAGTTGGTGTAGTGTTGAGTTGAGGGGGGGAGCGTAAACCCCGGTTTTTGAAACAGACAAAGCCTGCATGGCAACCGAAGCCGGTGGTAGATAAGTAACTGCTTATCCACCACCGGCTTTTTGCGTTTATGGCGTTGGTGAAAGCGCCAGCTTGAGCGGGTTTTGCGGGTCGATCCCCTCCATAAAAGGCAGATGACGATCGCGGTGGGTGAGGTGATAGACCAGCCCCATCCAGTTGCCGATCACCTCTCCCGCAGTGTCGTGCCAGGTGTTGTTAAGGTAGGGGGTGAGTAGCGCCTCCGGAAATTGGGGCGGTGGAGAACCCTTCTGTTGTGACCACTCCCAGCGGAGGCGGTATTCATTGAGGATTGCGCGGGCAAAGGTGTTGAAATAGTTCTCGGGAAAGGGGGGATAGATCTCGATTTCACCCATCTGAAAACGGAGCACCTCCCGTTTGTACTCCTTAAAGAGAGAGATGGTGTCATATTCAGGGTGGCCCTGAAAGAAGACGGTGCGGATGCCGTCACTACTGGTGGCAAGGTGAACACAGCCATCTTCACACACCACCAGAACCGGTAGCCCTGCCTCGCGGAACTGTTGGTGCGAGACCCGGTTCCAACGGGAGTGGGGGAGATCGAAGCGGGTGTTGATATCGCAGATGAGGGGGTGATTTGAGCTGATAACCGCATGTGGAAACACCCCCCATTTCTTGATCGGCTGCGGGGTCCGTTTTTGACCGTAACGAAACTCGAGCACAGCGTGGCTGGCAAGGCAGGAGCAGAGGGTCGAGGTGACATGGTCATGCGCCCAGTCAGCAACTTCAATCAGCGGTTGCCAGAACGGCTGGTTGGAGAGTTCCGAACCAGAGACATTGGCACCGGTGATGATGAGCGCATCCAGCCCCTGCTCCTGAATGGCGGCAAAGGGTTGATAGTATTGAGCGATATGTTTTTTCGCCTTTTCTGCGCGGGGGAGGGTGTCGAGGGTAAAGGGGTGGACATAGAACTGGGCTATGGGATTGCTCTCACCGATGAGACGCAAGAACTGGCGCTCTGTCGCCTCCAGTGCCGCATCGGGCATCATGTTGAGCAGGCCGATATGGAGTTCAC
>JADFYS010000432.1 GCA_015232955.1 Gammaproteobacteria bacterium | reverse complement strand
AGTATCTGGCATGATCATTAGCGTGAAATACATTTCATAATCGAGGGTGACGCCGCACCATTCATGCAAGTTAGGATCAACCCCCAGATCTTCTCATCGTTGATGTAGTGAAGTATCGCCTCGACTATCTCTTCCCTACGGTGACCGCAATATTGGCTATCTTCAATGATGGTGTAGCTTCTCGCATCTTTTCCAAAATTGTGGTCCATGGTCGCTATAAAACGCTCCAGCCCCGCTACCGCTTTATTGGCGTTCAGCGGTTCGCTCCAGCCTCTGACATCCTCTAACAGCCGTCTCAGCTGCTGCAAACTCTCCCCAATCTCCAGTCGTTTATTCAGGTATTGTGTGCGAATATTCTCTTCTACCCTCAGCATCATCCGGGAGAGTTCTGCCGCCGTGGGCACCACCTCCGGGAACTCACTTTTCACCAACGCCTCCATCGTAAAGAGAAGCAGATCGCCGAAGAACTGCCGTTCAAACTCACCGGAGAGATCAACCAGCTTCTCATCCGCCTCGACCCCCGGACGAAATTCAGAGACCCCACTATCGGCAACGGTTCGGCGATGGAGCAGGGGGAGATTGGCGGAGACAAAGGCGTTACCCAGGCGCTTTTTGAGAATACGCCCGAGAACAGGGCCGGCCATCCGCAACCGCAGCGGGGCAAATGGGATAAAGTGGCGCAGACCCGCTGCGGTCATCACATAGTTCCCAGTATAGACGGTGCGTGCAGCGACCACCTGCTCTGCCTCTCCTCTCTGGTAATAGCTCCTGCGCGTTGGATGTTCACCATAAAAAAAACGGTTAATCCGGCCACTAAAACGACCAAAACAGTCCCCCTGCTGATGGTCGCTCTCAATATCGCAGCGATAACGGTAACTCTCAACAGCAGGGGTAAAACCAAAAAGTGCGGCGTGATCGTGATAGGCCGCCTCCCCTTCACACTGTAGTTGCTGCTGATGGAAATGGCACCTCCCTTCCGGGGGGTGTACCACCAGCTCCTGCAGGAAGGCGTTGACATCACAAAGACAGTTTGCCGCCATCACCGCCGGTGAGACGGGTGGATCCCCCACCACCTTGCCGGTGAGGAGGGTGATCGCCTTTTCAGAGAAGATGCGATTGAGACGATCGAAATAGTTGATAGCATAAAGCTCCCGCCCCCTGCCCCCATCATCAACCGTAACCTGAAACTCCTGATCGCTATCGACAAAAAAGTAGAGCTGTCGCTGGTGGGCGCTCTTTTCAATCTCCATCAGCTTGAGATAAATGATATTTCGCATCGCCGACGCCCCTTTGTGGTGAAAAGAGGCGGGATTATATTCACCCACTACACGAGGGAGGATTGAGGCGAGTTCACTCTTCTCTGCTGCCGTCTCCCGCAGAAGTTGTGCCTGATCATCCAGTCCGAAATAGAGAACCTCCAGCCCCTGCCGGCTATACTCCACCGCCAGCTGCCGATGACGGGAGATATTCTCATCCTGACCAGAGTCGTCGGCAACCACTACCCTCACACCACTGTACCCGTTACCCCTGATACCCCCATAATGAAATCGCTTGCAGAGTCGGAGCAGGCTCTGCAGACAGTGGTGCAGATGTTGCGGCCGTTCTGCCACCGGGATAATCACCACAAACCGATAACGATCATCGACCGCCTGCAGGGCGAGCAGCTCTTCCAGCTCCTGAAACAGCTGTTGGTAATGGCAAAGAGCCTCTTCTTCGAGATCCCTCTCCCACATCATCCTCTCAAACCGTTCGATGAGTTGACGGTAGAGCTGAGCCCCTTCGGTTATCGTCCGCTGTTCGCTTTCAGGATTGAGTTTCAGGGCAGAGATCTCCCCTGCTGCAGCGTGAAGCCAATCCGCCTCGGGATAGAGCTGCGAGATGTGCAAGAGGTGGGGCAAGGGGTGTAAGGTGGTCGCCATTTAGCTCAGCGGCCAGAGCGGTAGTCGGGGAAGGCGTCGCGGTCGATCACCATCTCTACCAGTGTGATACCGTGGTGAAAGTCGGTCTCTGCCATCATCCGATCCAGTTCATTGGCGGTAGCGACCCGATGGTAGGCGATTGAAAAAGAGCGGGCCAACAGCCCGAAGTCGGGGTTTATAAAGTCACAATCGATGAGACGCCCCCCGTACTGCTGGAGCTGATTTTTACGAATCAACCCCATGGTGGTGTTGTTAAAGACCACCACGGTCAGCGGAATCCGGTAGTTCACCGCAGTCATCAACTCCATTGCACACATCTGAAAACCGCCATCACCGAGGATGGCGATGGTCGGCCCCTGATGGTAAAAGCGGGCACCGATCGCTGCCGGTACCGCATGACCAAGCGAGGAGATCCCGGAGTTGGAGAAGTAGCGGTTGCCGCTGGAGACGGTGAAAAAATTCTGGGCAAAGATAATGTTGTCATCA
>JADFYS010000431.1 GCA_015232955.1 Gammaproteobacteria bacterium | reverse complement strand
AGAAGGGCTGCAGATCCACTCTCCCCAACTATCACGACCGCAGCGGCGGCAGAAGATCGACGCCATACTGCAGGAGGTGGGGCTGGAGCCGGAGATGTGTCGTCGCTACCCGCACGAGTTCTCCGGGGGGCAGCGTCAGCGCATCGCCATCGCCCGTACCATGATTCTTGAACCCAAGCTGGTGCTGCTCGACGAGCCGACCAGTGCCCTCGATGTCTCGATTCAGAAACAGGTGCTGGATCTTCTGCAGCAGCTGCAGCAGCGACATCAGATCAGTTATCTCTTCATCTCGCATGATCTGAAAGTGATCGCCGCAATGGCCCACCGCTTGCTAGTGATGCGGCAGGGGAGGGTGGTGGAGAGCGGGGAGACAGCGGCGATACTCGATCGCCCTCAACACGCCTATACCCGACAGTTACTCGATGCGGCGCTTTTTATTAACAGGGAGGTAAAGAGGTGAGTTCAGAAAGCGAAAAGAGAGCAGTAGTGGTGATCTACCACGCCAACTGTCTTGACGGATTTGGTGCGGCCTACGCCTGCTGGCGCCACTTTGGAGCGGCGGGGGTCACCTTTATCCCCGGAGAACATGGTGAAGAGCCAGAGGGGTTGTTGCCGGAACAGCACCTGTTTCTGGTCGATTTTAGCTACCGAAGGCAGAAGATGGTAGAAATTTGCGCCAGAGTGGCAGCGGTGACGGTCATTGATCACCATATCTCGGCACAACGGGATCTGGACGGGTTGGATCAAGAGTTGGATAATCTTACGCTCCACTTTGCGATGGAACACTCCGGGGCGGTGATGAGCTGGAACCATTTTCACCAAGGTGTGGTTCCGCCGCTGCTGCTCGATATTGAGGATCGCGATATCTGGAACAACCATCGCCCCGCCAGCATCGACACCACCGCTGCCCTCGGTTCGTACCCATTTGTTTTTGAACAGTGGCACCACTGGATCGAGGCGGGGGAGGCGGGTTGGCGTCAGCTGCGGGAAGAGGGGCAGAGCATCAACCGCTATCGGCGTAAATTGATCGAACGCTACAAGAGTAAGAGCTTTATGGGGGAGATCGCCGGCTATCGTGTTCCCATCGTCAATGCCCCTGCAGAGCTGATGAGTGAGCTGCTGGGGGAGCTAGCGGTGGGTCACCCCTTTGCCGCCGGCTATATGCAGGGAGAAGAGCGGCAGGGGTGGTCACTGCGATCGGATGGGGCGCGGGGCGAAGATGTCTCGGTGATCGCCGCACGCTTTGGCGGCGGCGGCCATC
The DNA here is from genome assembly GCA_015232955.1 of Gammaproteobacteria bacterium. Classification (GTDB taxonomy): domain Bacteria; phylum Pseudomonadota; class Gammaproteobacteria; order Thiohalomonadales; family Thiohalomonadaceae; genus JADFYS01. The sequence continues at coordinate 1,147 of JADFYS010000431.1, read as the reverse complement.
GCAATGCAGCGGGATTCTCTGTGGCTCAGGGGGTGACTCTACCCCCGCAGCCTTATTGACTCAGTTTGTAACGGCCAACGATCTTGGCATAGAGTCCCTCTTTGATAATGGCATCCAGACTACTGTTGATCTGCGTCACCTCTTCGGGGGTGAAACTCTTTTTGCCGAGCATGATGTAAGAGGCGCCATCTCCGGGGGCGTTGACCTTCATTGCGATCGCGATCTTCTCCTCCAGCTCCATTTTGCGGATAAGGGCAAGTCCGCTAATTTCACTGCCGAGAAAACCGTCAATCCGCCCTTTGAGCAGTTTACCGATATTCTGGTCGTCGCTGGTCACCTCATCTACCTGCGCCTTAAAAACGGGATCCTCTTTCAATAGGCGGCTATATTCGTCGGAGTAGCTCCAGCCGCGGTTGGCACCAATTCTGAAACCGCTGCCAACCATCTCGTTGAGGTTTTGGTAACCGAAGTTCTCCAGTTCGCTCTTCATCACAAACAGGACATTGTAGTCCTCAAGGTAGATATCGGAAAAGTAGGCGTACTTTTCACGCTCTTCATTTTTTGCGGCACTAAAAGCGATGTCGAGTTTGCCCGCCTCAATCATGGCGAGATGCCGCTTCCACGGAACCTCTTCAAACTTGAGTTCGTAGCCGGCATGGCTAAAAATGGCCTGTGCCAGCTCGACATCGAGACCGATCAGTTTCCCCTCCTCGTCATGGTACTGATAGGGGAGCCAGGATTCCCACCCCATGGTGACCACTCTCTCTGCGGCGGGAGCGCCTCCGGAGTACAGCAGCAGGGAGAGTAGAAGTGGTGAAAAGAGGAGGCGAAATAGTCGGCTGGAGGTGTGCATGGTTACTCCTTACAAAAGCGTTAGATTGGATAGAGAGGAAGTCTAGCCTGAATCATTCGTTGGTGCCCGTTAATTTTGGGGGGGAAGGGTGTTGTAGTGGTGGAAACATGGCAGAGCGTCACTGAAGTCGACCTCAATCAGGTGGAGGCGGCGATACCAGCTCTCGACCCGCCTCTCGCCGCCTTCGAGGAGGCGCTGGAGATCGTGGTGCAGCAGGGTCGGGATCAGGGCGTGAATATTCTGACGCCGCTGCTGGAGTGTGGCCACCGCCACCGCTGTGTTGGGCTGTTGGTG
>JADFYS010000430.1 GCA_015232955.1 Gammaproteobacteria bacterium | reverse complement strand
CACTATTACGCGTCGTTGTGCCTTGCACTGCACCGCCACAAACGCACCCTTCACGGTGTCCAACTGCGGGTTTTAGGATGAATCCCACCATCGGAACCGCTGAGATTAAGGGTATAGGCGCGGGCAAAACCCGATACATAATGGCCGCTTTGGGGTTGGAGCTGCAGCAGGTGAAAATCGGGGAGCTGCCGTAGGGTCTGCAGTAGTTTCCCGAACCGTTTCTCCATTAAATCGAGAAAGAGAGCGTAATTTGCGTCCTCTCGCTTCACTTCGGTCACCCGACAGCGGTAGCTGAGTCGTCTGCGTGAGAAAGGGTTAGACGCCTCGTTTTCATCTTCGATAAAAAGGGTGGTGGCAGCGCTCTGTTGACGCATGTTGCGGGTGTGGCGCGCCAGCTCGCTGACGAAGATGTAGAACGACCCCTCCTGCTCGAGATAGGGGGCGACACTCGCCTCTGCACTACCATCCTCATTGACGGTTGCCAAGAGGAGGGTCTGCTTCTGGCTGCGAAGAAGACGAATCTCCTCCTCAACCGCTGCGTCTGGGGGCGGAGTGGAACGCACTCTACCCTCTAACTCTTGATCTGCCACTGGTTGCGGCCGTTCTGTTTGGCGAAATAGAGCGCTTCGTCGGCCGCTTTGAGACTCTTCTGAAAGTTGGGGTGGCCGTCGTGAATGGCACCGCCAAAACTGGCGGTGATCTCAATCGGTTCACCGCTGGGGAGGGTGAATGGCTCGTCGGCAATCGCGGTACGGATCTTCTCCGCCAGCAGCTGCAGACGGTGGGCGTTCATATCGCCATAGAGGAAGAGAAACTCCTCGCCGCCGTAACGAAAGACATAGTCGTTAATCCTTGCCGACTCCAACATCCGCTGGGCAAACTGCTGGAGGATAGTGTCTCCGGCATCGTGGCCGTAGGTGTCATTAACCCGCTTAAAGTGGTCAATATCACACAACAGAAAACCGAAACGGATCTCGTGACGCATACTGATCTCCAGTTAATGTTTTACTACACTGTCGAGGAAGCGGCGGTTAAAGACCTTGGTCAGGGGATCGCGTCCACTCTCCTGCTCCAGAGTCTCCTCAATCATCATATCGAGCTTGAGTTCAATCGAACGGATCTCCTCCTCAATGCCGATAATCTTCTCAGAATCGATCCCTCGCAGGTAGCTGGTAGAGACATGATTGCGTCCGATAAGGCAGTCAATCGCCTGAATATTCTGGTGTATCCCCTCGATTTGCGACAGGTTGGGCAGGGTCATGGGGATTTTGTGAAAGATCCACAGTCCAAATTCGGAACGACCGAGTGAGGTGAGATCGCCCTCTCTCTCTTGACGGGTCATCGCCTTCCACAGTTGGATCTGCCATGAGCGGAGAGAGCTGCGCAACTTCTCACACTCCATCGCCTGCGCTGCGGGAGAGAGAGACAAGCGCATCGCGTGGGCGTTGCGATCATAGCTGGCCAAATGGCGGACATAGCTCTCGTTAATGAGGGAGAGGTTATGGTCGAGGATCTCCCCCACCAGCACCACCAGCTTCACCAACTCCTCACGGGGGATGGCAGAGGCGGCAAGAAAATTGATAATCTCGCGGCGGATGATTCTCATCCCCTCAACCACGAGATGCATCGGGATATTGATGCGGGCGTGGACATTGCCGATACTCTTCTGAAAGGTGATCAGCTTGTTAAGACTCTTCGCACTCTTTGGGGAGAAGATGCGTTGTAACCAGTCGATCAGTGAGGATTGAAGCCGCTCCCGCACCAGATCGCTATCAAGAAAATATTTTGCATCCTCATCATTTAACAGCTCTTTGTAGAAGAGGGTGACGGTAGGTTCGATGCGATCGCGGATGGTCTCGCCTAAAAACCGGACCTTGTCTGCGTCTTCTCCGAGATAGATCACTTTCAAGCGTTGCTCATCACGGGACGACATCGACTCTTCTCCTTGAATAGTAATGGTTTGCGTTCCTTGTACAGTTGCGTGTGGTAGCATTTTCCGAGGGTGAATGTATTGCCCTTTCAGTGCAAGTGGATAGTAACACAGACGATAGGGTATACCCAAGATATCCGGGGACAGTAAGTTTCAATTCAACAAAAGTCTCTTAACAGCGAAGAGTTGCGTTTATCATTCTCTAAAATGAGCCATCAATTCCACTGCACAGTGGTTCCGTTTCAGGGTAATCGTTTAGTCCCCCTTCCTTAAATCCCCCTCTCCCATTGGGAGAGGGTCGGGGTGAGGGCTAAAGGCTAGGGGAGTGAATGGTTCTGTTTCAGGCCGGTTACGGGGTGGGCAGAGAGAGTAGGTTGATGGTACTATCGCTAATATTGACACCGAGGGAGAGGTAGATGCTATTAAGTTAGTGATTGCTGAGGGGTGTCCGCTACCCGATTGACGGGTGTCGATGGCA
>JADFYS010000042.1 GCA_015232955.1 Gammaproteobacteria bacterium | reverse complement strand
TTGCACTGCACCGCCACAAACGCACCCTTCACGGTGTCCAACTGCGGATTTTAGGATGAAAGAACAGCTGCCGAAGATCACCGACCTTCTCCTCAATCGTCTGAATGATGTCAAATTGGGCCAGTGCCGCCTCGGTTTCACCGATAATCGCCGCTTCCAGGTAGAGTGAACGCTGTTGGTAGATTTTCTCCATCCTCGCCAATAGCTGCGCCATTGAGAAAGCGGGTCGCGGCTGAAACAGTCGCAGTAGGCGCGGGGTTGTTGTCGTCGGTTGGCTCTGCTCCACTACCCTCTTCAACGCTTGTGCCAGTCTGTGGTCAAGCATAAGGGCGGTGCGTAGTGGGTGGAGAGACTCTCCGAAAAAAGGGCTGCCTTGCGTCTCTGGGTAGTGGTTGAAGAGGGTGAAGAGGAGATCGGTATGCTCTATTGCCATCGCCTGTCGCTGTCGTAGCTTGAGGGGGGAGATCGCCAGCACCTCCTCTGCAGCGATCGCCTGGTGAAACGAGAGTACCGAATCCGCGAGACAGTAGGGGAGCGATCTGTACTCTACCCGCCCCGCTTGCCATAACAGATCGCGGTTATCCAAGGTCCACGGGGCGAGGGTGAGCGCCTTCTCCACCATCTTGCTGTAGCCGGGGGAGAAGAGACGGTAGATGGTCGCTGCCAGTCGCCCTTCATAGCGTTTGAACACCTTGTTCCACAGTAGGCGCTGTGCATGTTTTCGCAGATGGAGGCGGTCATCCGCCCGTCGTCTGCGTCTGCGCTCCTGTTGAAGTAACATCGCACAGTCGAGCGGGTTGTCGGGGGTGAGGATGATCTTGGCGAGAATATGAAACAGGCGACGCTGCAGCGCCATATAGTTCTGGTTTTCGTAGTCTGAACTGCGGAGAAAGAGGTCGATCCCCGCGGCAACAGCCCCTTTATGGCTGCGATAGAAGATCCCTTCAGGGGAGAAGTTGAAGCGGTTGACCCGACCGATGCGTTGGGGGAGGGGGCCGCGACTGAGAAAACTCTCCACCGGTTCAAAAGGGATGGTTCGGTCGCCAATGGTAAGGCGGTGTGCCGAGCGAAGGGCTCCCGCCTCCGCTTGCTGTAGATACTCCTGTTGCTGTTGGGGCTGGAGATAGTGGTGATAGACCTCATCCCAGAGGTAGTGGAGCAGACTCTGTAGCTGTTGTGGCTGGCGCTGCCACTGCCGGAAGCAGCAGGGGAACCGCTCCTGGGCAACACGCATGTCGTAGGCCCAGAGGTCGTACCCCTTTTTGACAACAAAGGCAGCAACGGCAAAGAGCGGGCCGAGGTAGCGTGAAAAGCGGGAACCCATGCTTCCCGCCTTGCGGCTGACACTCTTTAACATCTCTCCCCGGCTTCGGCGAACCTGATTGAGGAGAAGGTCGGTGATCTTCGGCAGCTGTTCTTTCATTTCGCATCGGGGCTGAGATAGTGAGCAAGCATAGTAAACAACCCTTGGTTGCAAGTCGATAACAGGTGGTTTATTCGAAAAAACCATTATACTCAAGAACCCTGAAAACGCTGGTTTCAGAATGCCGATAAGCGCGACTATTCATTACAATGATGTTGGATTTTACGGCACCCCCATCACTCTTCGCTTACAATTACCCGCTATGACCCAACACTCTCACGCGGAGAGCGGCATCGCCGTCTATCGCCGCCTTTTAAGTTATGTCCTGCCGCAGTGGCGGCGCTTTGTCGTCGCAGCACTCGCGCTGGTGGTGGTTGCGGGGAGTGAGGCGCTGTTTGCGATGATGATGAAGCCGATGCTCGATGGCACCTTTGTCGAGCGCGATCCGACCACTATCGCCTATACCCCCATCGCTCTTATCGCCATCTTTCTGGTACGGGGGATCGCCGCCTACAGTGCCGAATACGGTATGGCGCGCATCGCCCGTCAGGTGATTAAGGTGCTGCGCGGCGAGATGTTTGCCAATATGCTTCACCTTCCGGTCAGCTATTTTGACCTGACGCCGTCGGGTCGGATTATCTCCAAACTGATCTACGATGTGGAACAGGTGGCGATGGCCGCTACCGATGTTGTCTCAATTCTGATTCGTGACTCACTGTCGGTGGTTGCGCTGCTAGCGTGGATGTTCTACCTCGACTGGAAGCTGGCGCTGGTTCTGTTGATCGGGGCACCACTTATCGCCCTGCTGATTCGGGTGATTAATCAGCGATTTCGGCGCTATAGCAGCCATATTCAGGAGTCGATGGGGACGGTGAGCCATATCGCCGAAGAGGTGATCACCGGTCAGCGGGTGATTAAGACCTTTGGTGGTCAAGGGTATGAGTCGAAGCGGTTTGAGGAGGCTAACGAGAATAACCGCCGTCTCAACCTCAAACTACTCTCCACCTCTGCGGCCAGTGTTCCTCTGGTACAGCTGATCGCTGCCATGGCTGCTGCGGGGGTGATCGCCCTCGCCCTGAGTCAGGAGAATCTGAGTGTCGGGGGGTTTGTCTCTTTTATCACCGCGATGATGATGATCCTTCAGCCGATGAAGCGTCTCACCAAGATTAGCGCCAGTCTCCAGCGGGGCATCGCCGCGGCTATCTCTATCTTCGAATTTCGGGATACCCCGTGCGAAGAGGAGAGTGGCAGCGCCCTGTTGACGAGGGAGCATTGCCGCGATCACCCTATCTCTATTGAGATTGAACACTTCTCCTACCCGGGGAAGGAGGGGCTGGTCCTGGAGCAGATCGCGTTGGAGATCAAGCCGGGAGAGATTGTGGCTCTGGTAGGGCGCTCGGGGAGCGGCAAGAGCACACTCGCCAACCTGATCCCTCGCTTTTATGAACTGGAGCACGGCACTATCACTGTGGGCGGAGCAGATATCCGCAGTTACACCCGGGAGAGTCTGCGGGCGCAGATTGCACTGGTGAGTCAGCATATCACCCTCTTTAACGGCACCATTGCCAATAATATCGCCTATGGTCGCCTCGACGGTACTCCGGAAGAGGCGATTATCGCCGCGGCAGAGGCAGCGCACGCCTGGGAGTTTATCCGTCAGCTCCCCCAAGGACTACAGACGGTGGTGGGGGAGAACGGGGCGCTCCTCTCCGGTGGCCAACGCCAGCGCCTCTCTATCGCCAGGGCGCTGCTGAAAAAGGCCCCTATCCTCATCCTTGACGAGGCCACTTCGGCGCTGGACACCCACTCTGAACGCCATATTCAGCAGGCGCTTCAGCTGTTGATGGCCAACTCCACCACGCTGGTCATTGCCCACCGCCTCTCGACCATCGAGGATGCGGACAGAATTGTGGTGCTGGAGCAGGGGAGGGTGCTTGAGTCGGGAAACCATCGGCAGCTTCTTACTGCTGCCGGCCCCTACAGTGCGCTCTATAACCTCCAGTTTAGTGAGAAATAGTTAAATTAGCGTGAAAGACATTTCATTATCGAGGGTGACGCCATCCCATTCATGCAAGTTAGTGAGAAATAGTTAAATTGAAAGCTGTCACCGCGATGTGGCAGGGGCGCGGGGTGGGTGCTCGCCTTCTCTGGCCGCTCTCGCTCCTCTTTGCGCTGATGGTCACCATCCGCCGTTTCGGTTATCGCCACCGCTGGTGGTCAAGCCGTCCCTGTCCGCTGCCGCTGGTGGTGGTGGGAAACCTGACGGTGGGGGGTAGTGGCAAAACCCCGCTGGTTGTGTGGTTGTGCCACCTCTTTCTCAGCCGGGGGTTGCGTCCGGGCGTTGTCAGCCGGGGCTATGGGGGTAACGCCACTCACTGGCCGCAGACGGTAACCCCAAGCAGCGATCCCCGGGCCGTGGGGGATGAGCCGCTGCTCATCGCCAGCGCAACCGGCTGTCCGGTGGTTGTCGCCCCGGATCGGGTTGCCGCCATTGTCCAACTTATGGCCGAGCAGAAGGTCGATCTCATCATTAGTGATGATGGTCTGCAGCACTATCGGATGGAGCGCGATCTCGAGCTGGTGGTGGTCGATGGCGAACGCCGCTTTGGTAACGGCTGGCTGCTCCCCGCCGGACCACTACGCGAACCGCTATCACGGCTGGATGAGGTCGATCTGATTGTTGCCAACGGCAGGGCAGCGCCGGGGGAGTATGCGATGACTCTGGTGGGGGAACGGCTGGTCAATCTGATTCATGGTGGAGAGATCCCGCTGAACGATCTGCTTGGCAAAACGGTGGTGGCGGTGGCAGCAATCGGCCATCCCGAACGCTTTTTTCGCCAACTGGAGCGGGCGGGAGTGACGGTGATTCGTACCTATTTTGAGGATCACCACCCCTTTAATGAGGCCGATATCTCCCCTCTGCTGGCGCAGGGAACTATTATCGTGATGACCGAGAAAGATGCGGTAAAATGGCGGCCATGGCTCACCAAAATGGGGGAGGAGGGGGAGAGGATCTGGTCTCTTCCGGTGAGCGCAGAACTACCGCAACCGTTTACTGAGCGACTACTACACCTTCTGGAGCGTAACCATGGACTCAAAACTACTGGAAATACTGGCCTGCCCCCTCTGTAAAGGGGGGTTAATCTATCTTAAAAAGGAGCAGGAGCTGATCTGCCGTGGGGATCGCCTCGCCTTTCCGATACGGGAAGATATTCCGGTGATGCTCGAAGATGAGGCGAGGGCTCTCTCACCTGAGGAGTATGAGCAGCTCGGGAAAAAATAGATCGTAAGGTCGAACCCGCCCTTAGCATGCAACAATCTAGTTTATAAAAACCTTATAACCTTCTGTTTTATTAAAAGCTAATTAGACGATTTTCGCCCAATGAGTGCTGCTACCCCCTTTTCGGTGATCATTCCTGCCCGTTTCGCATCTACCCGCCTTCCCGGGAAACCGCTACGCTTAATTGCCGGTAAGACGATGATCGAGTGGGTCTATGCGGCGGCACGCGCCTCTGGTGGAGCGCGGGTAGTGGTTGCCACCGATGATGCGCGGATTGAGGCGGCGGTGGAGGCGTTTGGCGGGGAGGCCTGTCTCACCGCCCCGGAGCACACCTCTGGAACCGAGCGGCTGAGTGAGGTGGTTCGCCGATTGCAGCTTGGAGATGAGGAGATTGTGGTCAACCTTCAGGGCGATGAGCCTCTAATGCCGCCGCAGCTGCTCCAGCAGGTGGCGACACTTCTCCAGCAGCGGCCGCAGGCGGAGATGGCAACCCTCTGCACCCCGATCCGCTCTTATTCGGAGCTGGTTAACCCCAATGTGGTGAAGGTGGTGACCGACTGCAACGACTATGCACTCTACTTTAGTCGCGCCCCCATTCCCTGGGATCGCGATCACTTTCTGCACCACGGCGAGACGCTTCCCCCTGCAGTGACCCATCTCCGTCATCTTGGGCTTTACAGTTATCGCGGCTCTTTTCTTAGAAATTACCCCGAGAGCCGACCGTCACCGCTGGAGCAGCGCGAGTCACTGGAGCAGCTGCGGCTGTTGTGGCTAGGAGGAAAAATTGCGGTGGCCGAGGCGCTACAGCTCCCGGGGCCGGGGGTCGATACCGAAGAGGAGCTGTTACGGGTGGCGCAGCAGTTGGAGCGTGCGCTGTGACCTCTGGGCCAAGAGGCGAGCTGCGTCTGGTTTTAGGGCAGCTCAATCTGCTGGTGGGGGATATTGCGGGGAATTGCCAGAAGATGGAGGAGGCGATAGCGCAGGCGGATCACCACCATCAAGCCGATCTCATCCTCTTTAGTGAGCTGAGTCTTATCGGATATCCGCCTGAAGATCTGTTATTACGCAAAGGGTTACCGCAACAAGTTAAGACTTCACTTGAGTATCTGGATCGGGTGCTGCAACAGTGTGCCACCCTCTCTACCCTCGTTTTCGGAGTGCCGTGGTGGGCAGATGGCGAATGTTACAACGCTGCGGTGATCTGCCAACGGGGGAAGGCTCCCCGCTTCTACTACAAACAGCGTCTGCCCAACTACGGTGTCTTTGATGAGAAGCGCTATTTTAGCGAAGGAACGGAGACGGTGCTGCTGGAGGTGGGAGGGATCTGCTGTGCGGTCTCTCTCTGTGAAGATCTCTGGCACCCGGGGGTTGCGAGCCGCGCCAGCGCCGCAGGAGCAGAGCTGATGCTTAACCTCAACGCCTCTCCCTTTCACCACCAGAAGAGGGGCGAGCGGGAGGCGGTGATTCGGCAACGCATCCGCGAGAGCGGCCTCGCTGTGGTCTATGTCAATCAGGTGGGGGGGCAGGATGAGCTGGTTTTTGATGGCGGCTCGATGCTCTTTGCCCCGAACGGGGCGCTGGTCGCCTCTGCGCCGGAGTTTCTCCCTGCACTCTACCCGGTGACGGTGACGCGGGGAGCGGAAGGGGGGATCGGCTACCGTCTGGAGCAAGCGTCTCATCCGGCGCTAGACTCAGAAGAGGCGAGCTATCGCGCAATGGTCCTCGGTCTGCGTGATTATGTCGAAAAAAACCACTTCCCCGGGGTGATTATCGGCCTCTCCGGTGGTATCGACTCCGCGTTAACGCTGGCGATTGCGGTTGAGGCCCTCGGTCCTCAACGGGTGGAGGCGGTGACCATGCCTTCGCGTTATACGGCGGCGATGAGTCTTGAGGATGCGGCGCAGGAGGCGAAGACGCTGGGGGTTGAGCTAAAGACCATCTCCATCGAACCGGGGTTCCAGGCGCTGCTGTCGATGCTTGCCACCGAGCTCCCTCCCGGAGAGGGCGACGCTACGGAAGAGAACCTACAGGCACGGGTGAGAGGACAGATTTTGATGGCCCTCTCCAATCGTAGTGGCAAAATGGTGCTCACCACCGGCAATAAGAGTGAGATGGCGGTGGGGTACGCCACCCTCTATGGCGATATGGTCGGGGGGTACAATGCGATCAAAGATCTCTATAAGACCGAGGTCTACCGTATGGCGCTCTTCTGTAACCGCCAGCGTGAGGTGATTCCACAGCGGGTGATCGACCGCCCCCCTTCGGCTGAACTGGCACCGGATCAGCGTGACAGTGACTCGCTCCCCCCCTATTCGACCCTCGACGCCATTCTTCGGCTCTACATCGAGGAGCAGGGGTCGCGGGCGACCCTCATAGATGCCGGATTCGAGGCAGCGGTAGTGGATCAGGTGATCCGCCTGGTGGATCGCAATGAGTACAAACGGCGGCAGTCTGCCCCCGGTGTCAAACTGACCCGACTCGCCCTGGGGCGGGATCGGCGTTATCCCATCACCTCCGGCTATCGTCATTTATGAATCTTACTCCGATACTGTTTCTGCTGCTGCTCTTCCCCTTTGGGGAGGGTGGGGCGGCCATCTTTCATGGCAGTGATTGGGAGTGGCAGAGCCGGGAGAGTCACCACTTTCGCATCCACTACCATCAGGGGGAGGAGGCGATCGCGGTTCAGGCCCTCACCATTGCCGAGAAGGTTCACCGCCGGTTAAGCCCCTATCTGGAGTGGGAACCAGAGGGGAAGACCGAGGTGGTGTTAAGCGACGAGTTTGACCAGAGTAATGGTTACTCCACCCCCATCCCCTACAACACCATGACCCTCTTCCTCTCGCCTCCGGATGAGATCAACTCTCTTGAGGATCACAACGGCTGGCTGGAGATGCTCACTCTTCATGAGTATCTCCATATCCTCCATCTCGACAAGAGGGCGGGGTTTCCTGCGCTGCTGCAGAATATTCTGGGACGGATGGAGCTTCTCTTTCCCAACGCCTTTCAACCCTCCTGGGTGCATGAAGGGCTTGCCACCTATATCGAGACCGATCCACTTCAGGGGGTGGGTCGCGGTCAGAGCAGCTTCTACGAGATGATGATGCGGATGGAGGTGCTGGCAGGGTTAAAACCGGTGCAGCAGGTCAATCAGCCTCTGCGTAGCTGGCCGATGGGGGCGACCCCCTACCTCTATGGCGTCTACTTCTTTCAGTTTATCGCCGACCGTTTTGGTGAGGAGGTGATTCCAAAGCTGGTCAGCAGTTACTCCGATAATCTCATCCCGTTTCGCATTAACAGCAATAGCCGTCAGGTGCTGGGCGGAGGATACGACTACCCCCACTTGTGGCAGGCGTTTAGGGCAGAACTTGAGCAGCGTTTCCAACAGCAGCGGGATCAGATCGTCGCCAGGGGGGAGAGCGGTGGCGAGTGGTTGACCAATGACGGTTATTTTCAGGGTGATATGGCGCTACAGCGGGATGACGGCACACTCTATTACATCCGTGCCAACGGGGAGGAGGAGGCGACTCTGATGCGGCTGGGCGCAGGTGATGAACGCCCGGAAGAGATTGCGCCACTGCCCGTTTCATCCCGGCTGTCGATTCATCCGCAACAGGGTCTCCTTGTCGCACGGCCAGAGATCTGCCGCGGAAGTGATCTCTATTACGATCTCTTCACTCTGAACTCAGCGGGAGAGGAGCAGCGACTGACCCACTGCAGCCGTTATCGACGGGCGATCTGGTCCCCGTCAGGCGAAGAGATTGTGGCGGTGGCTTTACGCTTGGGAGAGAGTGCCCTCTATCGCCTCAACCCCGCTGCAACCACCCATGAACTGTTGTGGCAGGGGGAGGCGGGGACCACTATCGCCGCCATCGATTGGCATCCGCAGCTTCCGCGGCTGGTGGCTGCGGTGTGGCGCCGGGATCGCGGTTGGGAGCTGGAGGAGTTTGATCTTAATCGACGAAGTTGGAGCGTATTGACCACCAACGATGCCATCGAGAGCACACCCCGTTATAGTGATGACGGCAAGAGTGTTGTTTTTAGCGCCGACTATGACGGCGTCTACAATATCTATCGCTACCAACTGGAGGAGAAGCGACTGGAGCAGTGGACCAATGTCGTTAGTGGCGCCTTTTCACCGCTTTGGGATGAGTCACGACAACGGCTCTACTATAACGGCTATCGGAGTGAGGGCTTTGATCTGGTACGACAGCCGGTTTCGGTAGTGGCTACCCCTCTGTTACCCTCCCGTTCACCCCCATCGCCCCCTCTGCCGCAGCCCGAAGTGGAGATCGCCCTAACTCAACCTCAACCCTACTCCCCCTTCTCCTCCCTCCTTCCTCGCTGGTGGTTTCCGATGCTCTATAGCGATGAAAACCGGACTGAAGTGGGGTTTACCACCTCTGGCAGGGATGTTCTGAATCGCCATATCTATGCGCTGACCGCCGCTTACGACACAACCAATCGCTGGGGGAGCGGGGCGGTCAACTACCTCTATGACCGCTGGTACCCGCTGTTTAAGCTCACGGCACTCCACTGGAAGAGTGGCGCCTTTGCCGGAGAGGGGGAGTCACAACAGCAACTCTACCAGCGACAGCACACCCTGATTGGAGGTGAGCTGCTCTTTCCGCGACGAACGCGGCGCACAACCGCCGCCCTTCACCTCGGTATTGGTAGCGAACAGGAGCGGCAGCGGTGGAGCCTCACCCCCGATTTTGAGCTGGATGATCGCGATGACCGTTACGGTGGGATCGGCGTCAGCTACAGCTCTGCTGCTGCCTACCCTCTGGGGAGTGGTCCATCACAGGGATTACAGCTGCTGCTGGCAGCGGAGAAGAGTGGTGACATCTCGAGCAGAGACGGTCGAGGGGAGGCGCTGCTGCTGCAGTGGCAACAGTTTTTTCATCTCGGAGGGGCGCATCGGGGAGAGCTGCAGCTCGCTCTTGGTCAGGATCAAGATCTGGATCGCCAGTTCACCTTGGGACGAGATGTCAACACCCCCCCATTTCCAACACTCATTGACAGCCCCCTGAGTACTACTCTTTTTAACCGCAGAGAGTTTCGGCTGCGAGGCTACAGGACGATGTCTGGAAGCCGTCTTGGATTGATCAAGCTTGGCTACCATTTCCCGCTGCGTCGGGTTGAGCGGGGGTGGATGGCACCCCCTCTGGGTCTGGATCAGATCCATGGCGGCTGGTTTTTTGAGTCTGGAGCCACCTGGAGTCTTGATGAGGCGTCACCCCAACAGCTCTACTCCAGTAGCGGTTTGGAGATCCATTTTGATACCGTTCTCTTCTACAGCATGGGGCTGCGCCTCACGGCAGGGTTCGCCATACCACTTCAGGAGGCGGGGGAAAATGAGTTTTATCTTCGGCTCGGCGGCCCCTTCTGAACTCATTAGTGATGGATAAGTCCACCTTTCACTACCACCTCCCCCCTCACCTCATCGCCCAGACCCCTCTGGCGAGACGCAGTGACAGCCGTCTACTGAAGGTGGATGGGGAGGGTGGGGGGTGGCAGGACCTTCAGTTTCGACAGCTCCCCACCCTTCTCAATAGCAGGGATCTTCTCGTCTTTAACAACACCCGGGTCATCCCTGCCCGTCTCTTTGGCCATAAGCAGAGCGGGGGGCGCGTCGAGCTGCTCATTGAGCGTCTTCTGGGAGAGCGGGAGGCGCTGGCGCACCTGCGATCCAATCGCTCCCCCAAAGCGGGCGCGGTGATACTCCTGGAGGGGGGAGGCGTCGTTTCCGTTTGCGAGCGCCGGGAGGCCCTTTTTCTCCTCGAATTTAGTGAACCGCTGCTGCCGCTGCTCCAGCGTTGTGGTCATATCCCGCTCCCCCCCTATATCGAGCGCGCGGATGAGGCGATGGATAGAGAGCGCTACCAGACCCTCTGGGCTGAACGGGAAGGTGCGGTCGCTGCCCCCACTGCCGGCCTCCACTTTGATCAGCCGCTCCTGAATGAGATCGCAACATTGGGGGTAGAGAGCGCCTATGTCACCCTCCATGTCGGTGCGGGAACCTTTCAACCGGTCCGTGTTGAACGAATCGACCAACACCAGATGCACTCCGAGTGGATTGAGATCTCCCCTGAAGTGTGCGCAGCGATAGAGCGCACTCGGCGTAGGGGAGGGCGGGTGATCGCTGTCGGTACCACCGTGGTTCGTGCACTGGAGAGTGCCGCCAGTTCAGGGGCGCTGAAACCGTACCAGGGGGAGACCACAATCTTCATCTATCCCGGTTACCGCTTTCAGGTAATAGATGCTCTGGTGACCAATTTTCACCTCCCCGCCTCAACCCTGCTCATGCTGGTTGCCGCCTTCTCCGGTCTTGAGACGGTGATGGCCGCCTATCGTCACGCAGTGGCACAGGAGTACCGCTTCTTCAGTTATGGCGATGCCTTGCTGATGCTGCCGCACCCTGCCGCCAGAGCGAAGTAGTTATGATCCGCTGCCGAACCGGCTCTTGAGGCAATTTCATTAAGGGTGGGGATCTCCGCTACCCGATTGGCGGGACGCCGTAAACCCATCCATGGGGGCTTGACGATGGCGTCCAT
>JADFYS010000429.1 GCA_015232955.1 Gammaproteobacteria bacterium | reverse complement strand
CACTATTACGCGTCGTTGTGCCTTGCACTGCACCGCCACAAACGCACCCTTCACGGTGTCCAACTGCGGGTTTTAGGTTCAGGCAGCCTGACATACACAGCGATGTCCCACCTCTTTAAGCTCTGGTTCGATATCCTGAGGCTACGCAGCGGACCCGACACCATCCCCTACTCCCTTGCTCTATTCAAGCTCTCTCTCATCGCCCACTTTATTACCGGTATCCTTCTCGCCTCGTTTTCACTCGATCTTGCCAGCGCCCTCATCGCCGCCCTTCTCGGCACCCTGGTGATGGTCGCCTACTGCCACCTCCTCCTCCTTCTCCACCGCAAACAGCCTCGACTCATCCAGACCCTAACTGCACTTGCCGGCTGTGAGGTTCTCCTTGGGGTGCTCTCTCTTCCCCTCGCTTTCTGGTTTCAGTTCGGAAGCGGTGATCAGACCCTCACCGCAATGCTGGCGCTGCTGATCCTCGGCTGGAATCTCTCTGTCGCAGGCCACATCTTCCGACACGCCACCGAGCGCAATGCAGTGATCGGCTTTCTCTTCGCTCTGGGCTACATCACGATCGCCCTCACCCTCGGCGGCGGCTAGTTTCA
This sequence comes from Gammaproteobacteria bacterium, assembly GCA_015232955.1. Lineage (GTDB taxonomy): Bacteria > Pseudomonadota > Gammaproteobacteria > Thiohalomonadales > Thiohalomonadaceae > JADFYS01. The sequence goes on along the minus strand of JADFYS010000429.1, from coordinate 1,822 downwards.
GACGGATGCATCTCCATATACTCGGGATCTGCGGCACATTTATGGGGGGACTCGCCCTGATCGCGCGTGAGCTCGGCCATAGCGTCAGTGGTCAGGATCAGCATGTCTATCCCCCCATGAGCGAACAACTGGCAGCGGAGGGAGTTGCGATTATTCAAGGCTACCACCCCGAAGAGATCCCTCCAGAGACAGATCTCGTCATTGTCGGCAACGCCCTCTCGCGCGGGGTTCCGGTGGTGGAGTGGCTTCTCAATCGCAGGGTTCCCTTCACCTCTGGGCCGCAGTGGTTGTGGGAGAATCTTCTCGCTCAACGCTGGGTAATCGCCATTGCCGGCACCCACGGCAAAACCACCACCGCAGCGATGGTTGCCACCATTATCGACCACGCCGGATTCGATCCCGGCTTTCTTATTGGTGGCGTTCCACTCAACTTCGGCCTCTCTGCCCGCTGTGGTAGCGACCCTTTTTTTGTCATTGAAGCCGACGAATATGACACCGCCTTCTTTGACAAACGGAGTAAATTTCTCCACTACCACCCCCAGAGCCTGATCCTCAACAACCTTGAATTTGACCATGCCGACATCTTTGACGATCTCGCCGCGATAGAGCGCCAGTTCCACCACCTTATTCGCACCGTTCCCGGCTCGGGTAAAATCTTCGCTCCCCGCGACTCCGAAGCGCTGCAGCGGGTCCTGAACCAGGGCTGCTGGAGTAGTGTCGAGTGGCGCGGAGAGGGGGAGCAGTGGCATGAATCTCTAATCCGCAGCGCCGAGGGGGAAGAGCAGTTCACCATCCTTCACCAACAGCAGGCGATCGGCACCATCCGTTGGCGTCAGAGCGGCGAGCACAACCGCGCCAATGGGGTGATGGCGGTAGCCGCCGCCCACCATGCCGGCCTCACTCTGAAGGAGACGATGAACGGTCTCTCCACTTTTCGCGGTGTGAAAAGAAGAATGGAGCTAAGAGGAGAGGTGGCACAGATCGAGATCTATGACGATTTTGCCCACCACCCCACTGCCATTGCCACCACCCTGGAGGGAATCAGACGGCAACTAACGCCTGGCGAACGGCTGATCGCAGTCGTAGAACCCCGCTCCAATACCATGCGCCTCGGGGTCCATCGCCACACCCTGATCGCCGCTTTGGCCGCAGCGGATTGCGCCCTTATCTTCCGTCCTGACGACGCCCCGTGGCTCGATGAGATCCCACTCCCGGAGCAGATCGCCCTCTTCACCACCACCGACGCCATCGTTACCCGATTGAGTGAACTTGCCCGCCCGGGAGATAAGATCGTCATCATGAGTAACGGCAGCTTTGCCAATCTCCACCAACGAACACTCGCGGCCCTAACCGAGATCCATCTACAGTGAGTCAGCGCCGACAGAAGATTACGGTGGCGATCACCGGCGCTTCAGGCTCTGCCTACGCCCTTTCCCTGCTTCGCCAACTGGCACTACAACCGGTGGAGATCTCCCTCTTGATCTCCGACGCAGCACGGGTGGTCTTGGCCACCGAGCTGGCACTAGAGCTCCCATCCCAGAGCGAAGAGGCGGTCCAACAGTTGTGTCAACTCAGCGGAGCATCACCACAGCAGCTGAAACTCTACGGCAATCAGCAGTGGCTCGCCCCGGTGGCCAGCGGCTCGAACTGTGGCGACGCGATGGTGATCTGTCCCTGCTCGATGGGAACCCTCGCCGCCATCGCAAGCGGTAACAGCGACAATCTGATCGAACGGGCAGCCGATGTCTCCCTCAAAGAGTCACGACCACTTCTGCTCGTACCACGCGAAACCCCCTACTCCGAGATCCATCTTGAGAATATG
>JADFYS010000428.1 GCA_015232955.1 Gammaproteobacteria bacterium | reverse complement strand
TATTGGCAAGAACCGTTCCGGAGACCGTGCGTACCGCGGTGGTTCGTGGAACAACGACCCTCGGTGGGTGCGGTCGGCCAATCGCTCCAGGATCAGTGCAGATTCCCGTGACAGCTACCTCGGTTTCCGCCTCCTGTTCCCCCCAGGTTAATTCCCTTTATGCTCTATGCTCTTACCTTTACCGGGGGGACCCGCTTGCGGGGGGCGACAGCCCGGGGGAATCCAAAGGGGGATATTCCCCCTTTGGTGCGCGAAGCGCGCATCGCGGGTAAACTGTTCTCCGCACAATGAACACAATCAAACGATCACCGTGGACCCTTGGATGAACAGACAACTACGCGCTACCTTGCTCTGCCTGCCGCTGCTACCGCAGCTAGCAACAGCCGAATGTACCCTGAGCGAGGCGTTGAACCGCTATGATGATCTATCCGGGGTCAACTGGCAGACCCAACAGCAGCACTGCCCGAAAAGCGCGTTGGTCAACTACAACACATTGGTCAATGAGATCAATCTTAGGGGGCTGGATAGTGCTCTGCTGCGTAAGGTTACCCGAGCAAGTAGACAACACCCGAACTTTGGCCCCCTCAAATCACTCCAGCAGCAGCTTAGACTCCAATCCGCCAAAGAACCTTTTGCCGCCATCGCCCAACAGGCGGAGACCCTGTTACAGCAGTGGCTGGCAGACTATCCCCAGCCCCAGTTTAGTCAACAGCCACCTGAGCTGCCAGAGCTACCCCCACTGCCGGAGCTGGTGAAGGGGGAGTTTGAGACCACGCCGCAGTTCAAGGCGCGGGTCGCCACCGCCCAACGCCAGCGTGAGCAGCAACTGCAACAGCTGCAGCGAAAATATGATGCAGCGGTAGAGGCGTATAACAAGGCAGTCACCGACCACAACCAAGAAGTCTCCGTAGCCGAGGAGCGTCGTCAACGGGAACTCGAGGCCGAGCGCAAACGGCTACTGCAGCAGGCGATGGCGCAGGTGATGGGGACTCCCAAGCTGATCGGACTACAATACAACGCCGACCTCGCCACATTCAATGGCACGCTTCAAAACAGCAGCGGTAGCTGGCAACAGCCGATCACCATCGCTGTTCCCCTCGCACAGGCCCGCAGCTTCAAACAGGCAGTCCAGGAAGGGAGGGTCACCCCCAAGGTGCGCTTCGATATTGGCGGCGACACCCTCCGACTACAGGAGATTCACCTCCCTCACCGGGGTGAGACCTATGCCGCCCTCCCTGCCGAAGGTGGCACGACGCAACTGGCGGAGGTGCGGGTCCGATTGCAGCAAGCAGCGCCGCTACAGAGCAGTGTCACCCCGGTTAGCGTCAGCGAAATCGCTGCCCTGCAAAGTAGTGACGAATCGGACTACTTCAGCAACGCCCTCAAAATGGAACATGACCCACAACTCGCCCGACTTCAGCAGGAGCGGGCAGAGCTGGAACGCAAGCAGCGACAGGCGCTGCGTCAGCAGCAGCTGAGCGCCGAACGAAAACGGTTGACTGCAGAGAACCGGCGCATCGAGCAGCAGCTGGCACAGATGGGAGGTAATGACGAATACGAAGGGCTGACCATGAAGACCGAATGGAAATTTCCCCGGGCCAGCAAGGCCGACCCAGAGACCCTGGTGGTGATTGTCGGCAACCGGAGCTACGGCAAAGGCATTCCCGCCATCCCCTACGCCCACAACGACGCCAAGGCGTTTCGACAGTTTGCCGAAATCACCCTTGGTGTCCCGCCAGAAAACATCCTCTACGAAGAGGATGCCTCCAAAGGGGTGATGGAAGGGATCTTTCGCTCCACCCTTCCAGCACGAATAAATCGAGGCAAAAGCAGGGTGGTGGTCTACTTCTCCGGTCACGGAATGGCCGCCGATGGTGATGCGATGCTCCTCCCGTCCGATGCCCGTCCCAACACCGCCAAAATTACCGGATACTCGCGCAAGACACTCCTCAATCAGCTTGCCGCTCTTGATGCCAAACAGGTCAGTCTCTTTCTTGACGCCTGCTACACCGGTACCGACAAAACCGGCGCCGCCCTGCTGGAGGGGAAACCCGTGTTCGTCGCACCTGTCGCCAACGCCGTCCCCGATAACACCCTTCTCGTGACCGCGGCCAGCGGCAGCCAGATTGCGTGGATGGATCGTGACAGAGGTCACAGCCTAATGACCTACTGGCTGTTGAAAGGGATGACCGGTAGTGCTGACAGTAACGGCGACCATACCATCGACACAGTAGAGATTCAGGACTACTTAGAGCAGAAGGTCAATCGTGAGGCGTTGAAGCTGCACGAGCAGCCGCAGCAGCCGGAGGTGGTGGGCCGGCGCACGGTTTTAGTAACTGATATCTGAGATGATCCTAAAATCCGCAGTTGGACACCGTGAAGGGTGCGTTTGTGGCGGTGCAGTGCAAGGCACAACGACGCGTAA
>JADFYS010000427.1 GCA_015232955.1 Gammaproteobacteria bacterium | reverse complement strand
GCAGTGGTGAAAAAAAAAAGTTAGAATAGGCGGCTGTTATCCCGGAGTTGAATTTCTGGCGCTTGGTTACGAATGGGTGGTGGCTCCCGAGGCAGGAGCAAGTTTCACTGTTTTCTTTGCGATGGAGTGAAGCTGTGGTTCACTCTGTTAGAAGCACTCTCCGGGTAGAGTGATAGGGTCATTAGGAGGTTCGCCCCCACTGGGTGAGCGTGGTTTAGTTTTGTACCACTTCTGATCACCCCTCACTGTTGTCAACGATTCCAGCTACCTAGACCAGACCGAGAGGATAAAAGTGAGTCAACCCGCAGAAACAGAAAGCACCCCAAAAACAACGCCGCTCATGAGTCGCAAGCAGGTGATCTCGGCGGTTATTTTTGCCGTTGTCGCCCTGATAATGGTCCCGATAGTACCGACGGTAGAGATCGCCTGGGTCACCGCATTTCTGATTCTGACCATCTACCTTTTCGCCTTTGAATTGGTGGGGGTGGATGTGGCTGCGGTCACGGTGATGGTCTTGCTTGGACTGTCGTCGCTATTGGCTCCAGTGATGGGGCTTGAGCAGGGGTTGGTGGATAATAAGCACCTTTTTGACGGCTTCTCTTCCAATGCGGTGATCTCGATTATCGCGGTAATGATCATCGGTGCCGGTCTCGATAAAACCGGACTGATGAGTAAGGTTGCTGCCTTTATCCTCAAGATAGGGGGTACCACAGAGACGCGAATTATTCCGATTATCTCGGCAACGGTCGGCTTCATCTCCTCTTTCATGCAGAATGTGGGGGCTGCGGCGCTCTTCCTGCCGGTGGTTTCACGAATCTCTGCCCGCTCTGGGTTACCGATGTCGCGTCTGTTGATGCCGATGGGCTTTACCGCGATTCTCGGTGGCACGATGACCATGGTCGGTTCCAGTCCGCTTATTCTTCTCAATGACCTGATTCAGACTTCGAATAAAGCGCTGCCACCAGAGCATCAGATGGAGCTGTGGGGACTTTTCTCGGTGACTCCGGTTGGTGTGGTGCTGGTCTTGAGCGGAATCGCCTATTTTGTGATTGCCGGTCGATTTGTCCTGCCTAAAACCAAGAGTGAGAGCAGCACGGTCGGCTCTAACCCGATGGATTACTATCACGATGTCTACGGTGTCGATTACTGCATCAACGAGGTGGTGGTGACCGATGGCAGTGAGTTGATAGGTAAAAAGCTGGATGAGGTCGAGACCGCCTATCGGGTGCGAATTGTGGCAAGTAAACTCCCGGGGGAGGAGAGCCGGTTTGGGCGTGGTACCATCGCCCGTGATACCGAGATCCGCAGCGGAATGGTCCTCGCAACCGTCGCTGATCCCCGTGATCTCAAAAACTTTGTAGAAAAATATGGTCTGAAACATCGTACCGAGATCCGTACCTTTTTGGACTCGCTCTCTGCGTCAAAAGCGGGTATTGCCGAGGTGGTCATTCCCCCCAGCTCAAGCCTGATTGGCAAGAGCGCGCGTGATGTCTGGATGCGTAAAGTGTATGGTCTGGCGTTGATCGGTCTCCATCGTGACGGCAAAACCATGCGAGAAGGGGATGATATTCGGAGTATGCCGTTTCACCCCGGAGATACCCTGGTCGTCCACACTGCGTGGAGCGCGCTGGAGAGAATTGAGACCAACCGTGATTTTGTGGTGGTGACCACCGAGTATCCACGGGAGGAGGAGGTGCGCCAGCATAAGGTGGTACCAGCTCTGGTATTTTTTGGTATCGCACTGTTTATGGTGCTCTTTACCGATATTCGTCTCTCTGTCGCCCTTTTGACCGGAGCGATGGGAATGATCCTCTCTGGGGTGCTTAAGATTGAAGAGGCGTATCAGGCGGTGAGTTGGAAGACGGTATTTCTCCTCGCATCGCTCATCCCCCTCGGCCTTGCAGTAGAGACCTCTGGAACCGCAAAGTGGATTGCAGAGCAGGTGCTGACAGTGGTGGGGGAGATGCCGATCTGGGTGATTCAGTCGGCAGTGGCGGTGCTGGCTACCTTCTTCACCCTGGTGATGTCCAATGTCGGGGCGACGGTGCTCCTGGTTCCTCTGGCAGTCAATATCGCCATCGGTGCCGGCGCCAATCCTGCCGTATTTGCTCTGACGGTCGCGCTTGCCACCTCCAACTCCTTCTTTATCCCAACCCATCAAGTGAACGCCCTGATTATGGGGCCTGCAGGCTATCGCGTTGCCGACTTTATGCGGGCGGGAGGGGTGATGACTATCATCTTCCTTGTTGTGCTCATGGTGATGATGGGAATTGTCTTTTAGCTGAACTTATACCGAAGAGCCCTGAAAACGCTGGTTTCAGAAAGCCGGTAAGCGCGACTCTTATGCGTTATCCTAACTTGCATGAATGGTGCGGCGTCACCCTCGATTATGAAATGTATTTCACGCTAATGATCATGCCAGATA